>JBBQEA010000125.1:0-15042 GCA_038320245.1 Chitinophagales bacterium
AACGTCCTATTGATAGCAGTATTCAGCTTAATAGCTACCGGTGCATTAGCGCAAGACAATACTAACAGGTCGAAGAAAGAGCAAATGAAAATGGAAGTTGTAAAAATGAATACAACTCCAGTCAAAATCAACAATAATGTAACTGGAATAAACAGGTCAGCTAAAGAGCAAATGAAAATCGATTTGATGAAATCGGCCAGTACGCAACAATCTCATCAACTGGTAATTGGTAATTCGGGAAATTGCTCGAACCGACTATCCAATTTACACTTATCACCCAAGGAACAAATGAAACTGCAAGTGGTAAAAATAAATCAATGCAGGGTAGCTGCTTGCGACACTGCCGTTGTAAAAGACTTCAAATGCAATATGTGTGGTAAAAATGGTTCTGTCGAAAAAAAATAACGGATTAAATTTAAAGATGAATACCCAACAAATGCAGGTAAGTTTTTAAGCTTGCCTGTTTTTTTTTGTAGTAATGATTTACTTTTCACCTGAACCAAAAATCTCCGCTTTATTTTAATAAAGGAACCGAAATGCAGTATTTCTTTAATGGCATACCAGCCGTAACGTCCTTTAGCTATGCTCATTTTCCGGCAAAGAGACGTTGCTTTAAATGAAATAAGCAATGGTAAAACTTTGCAAATAAGTAAACAGAAAAGAACAGCGAGTAAATTATTTTAAAGAAAGAAAATGCATGATTTTTTTGTAGCAGAACGTTTATTTCAAAACAGTAAAATCAATCCCCTTCCCAACAGTAAACATTATTCCAGGTAAAACAGTTAAAGTTCTGCAAATGGCATTCGCATTCACCAACACGGCTCCATTATTAATGTAAACATCTGTGTTGGCATCGGGCAGTAAGGCGCAGTTCCAGTTGAGTGGATTACCGTAGATGGTATCAACAGTTCCCTTCCAGTAAGACGCAAATTTGAGTGTGTAAATATTTCCGCTAACACTATTGGTGAGGCATTGGTATTGATAACCATACCAACTTGCAGGTACACCCGTTAGTTGCAATGTGGCAGTGTTGGTGCCTGAGTAATTTATGTTATCTGCAATGTTAGTAAAACCGGTGCCGGTATTTACCTGCCATTTATAAATGCTCCCTGTTAAATTGGTTGAACACATACTGTTGCCGCCTGGGCAACTGATAACGTTGTTGGTTGTAAAATTATTTACTGTACTCCATTTACCAACGCCCGCTTTGTTAACACCAGCAACTCTCCAGTAAAATTTGTTTGTTCCAACCAATATTCCATCAGTGAATGTTACGGTTGTAATGCTGATATTTCCCTGGGTTAAAACAATATTGCCGAACATTGAATCTGTGGCAATTTGCAAACGAAAACTGTCTGGCAAACATTTTTGTACCCATGTTAAAGTGGGTGTAAGTGGTATACCCGTTGCATTATTTGCAGGACTAACTAAGGTACTTTGCAAAGGCGTATTGAGTGGTGCAGTACTTTTTGAAATACCTGCAAAGTATGTAGTGGAATATAAAAAGCCGCATTCGTCTTTTGCAAAACTGGTAACAGATGCCGACCCGTTAGAAGCATTTAAAGAAAAAATATTAGTAGCAGGATTAAATGGTAATGAAGTCGTATACAATCCTTTTTGTGTACCTACATACATACTGTCCCGGTTATCAAAAGCAATATCAGTAATATTTTTTCCTACAGGAAAATTTGCTGCCTGTGTAAACGTAGCGCCGTTGTTTACTGAATCGGAATACGAAAGTGAGGGTGTATTATATGCTGTACCACCGCTGCAAAAAACAAGATCATGTGGACTTACTCTTACAAGGCCGATATTTCCGGGCAATAAATTGGTGCTGCTGGTAAAGCTTGTTCCGCCATTAATAGAGCGGCGAACCTGGCCCACTTCGGTTCCACCAAAAATATGCCCACGTTTATTTACATCTACTGAAAAACAACCGTAGCCATTTGGGTTGGCAGCAGAATATATATTGAGTGGAATCCAATTTGTTCCATCATGAGTATAGGCTATGTTAGTAGTTGTACCAAAGATATGAGCCAGAAAAACATCGCCATTGGCTGCTACTTTAAATTCGGAGATTTGCTGATCCTGTACATTCGCTTTTGTCCAGGTGATACCGTTATTCGTGGATTTCCAAACCCTGCCACTGTCACTCCTTACACTTCCTCCAACCCATATTTGCCCACCCAGGTAAATATTATCATTCTTGTCAACAGCAATACAGGTTAAATCATGCCGGTCAATTCCGTTGATGATTAATTGCCAGGTTGCACCATCATCAACACTTTTAAAAACATCACCTTCACCGGCAGAAAAAATATGGCCCAATGAATTGATGGCAATATATCCTCCTTTTGCCCTTACCTTAATTAACCCGGCGGTATCTGTTAACCAGGTGTTGCCCTGATTGGTTGATTTGTAAATACCTGTTGCACCTGCAAAAACATTTCCGGCATTATCAGTAGTCATTGCATTGACGGCTGTGGTAGTATTAGCAATGGCATTGCTTTGAGCCCATGATGCTCCATTATTATTGGAAATATAAACGGCACCATATAGCGAACCGGCCTGCTCTGGTAAATAACCAAGCCCTGCGTATATATTATTCAATGCATCAAATGTTATAGAACGAACGGTAGTTGGAGTAGTAGGTAACCCTGTTGTTGAATTTATCCATGCACCGCCTGCCGTTGCTGAAATATGCGACACGCTGTTGAAGGTTCCGGCAAATAATTCTCCTGATGCGTTGATGGCTAAACTGGCTACATTCAGATTTGATAAACCTGTACCGAATGTATTCCACGATGAACCATTCCATTTATACAAACCAAAACCCTGACCGCCGCCATTCAGTAAAACTTTTGCAGTACCCGCAAATAAATTATCGGATGCATCAATAGTAAGGCATGTAACCTCCGGAGCCGGTAAAACGGGGGCAGTCGGCAAACCCGTATTCATTGTTGACCAAATAGTTCCGTTCCATTTCCATACACCGCTATAATTGGGTGGCAAGCCATGCCAGCCTGCGCCTGCATATATATTACCTGCGGCATCAATGGCGAGGCTGGTAAATTGCGGCATTGGGCTTGCGGGTAAACCGTTATTGTCTGCAATCCACGCCGTGCCATTAAAATGGCGCATCCCATTTGTTGGGGTAATAATATACGGTGTGCCGGCAGTATTTAACGCAATGGCGGCAGGAGAGGAGACGCCTGTAGCTGCTGTGGTTGTCCATATTCCCCCATTGTTATCACTATAAAAAACTTTGGTAGCGGTGCAAACCCAAATGCGGTTAGCAGCACTGTTATAAGCAAAGCACAAAGCCTTACCCATTGGGGAATTAGGCAAGGGCGCAAATGCAACAGGTTGGGCTATTGATGAAACAACCACAAACAGGCAGAAGGCAAAAAGAAATTTTTTCATACATGAAGTATTGGGATTACAATTTTCGCTTTTAACAGTATTGATTTAACAGTATTTTTAGCGTCATTGCTTTTTCAATTAACTCTTCACTTTCAATATTGCTGACTGAAATAATACCGGGCAATTCTTTGTACAGTTGTGGCAACTTTAATAGTCCATCAATTTGCTCTTTTATCCATTTGTTGTAAGCAAATGGATACGTTTTATGTTTTAAAAAAAGTGTCATCAAAAATTTTTGAAATGCTGCATATAACCTGTCAAAAGCCTGAAAGTATAACCCACGGTTAACATAAATGGGTATATGGTCTAATTCATATTCGCAGGATAATTTTGCTGAAGACAACCTTTCAACTTGAAGTTCATTATCATAATATGGCAGCCATTTTGATTTTAGTTCCATAAAATAGTTGCCTTGCCCATTCATGGGCAAAGAATACAAAAGCAAGTTTCCAATTTCAAGCTCAAAAAAGTCAACGCTTGTTCCATCTTCCCAAATGGCAGGTTTAAATTTGCCGTCTGTAATATCCAAATGTATTTGGGCAAATTTGTTTGAGTGTAGGTATTGCTGCAGTGTTTGATTGCCATTTAAATAAAATGTCCAATGTTTTTCGAGCTCTTTAATTACAGCATCATTTGCATGTGGTGAAACTAAAACAGCCATATCAATGTCGCTTTCTGCTGTTGCTTTTCCCCTTGCCATTGAATTTACAAGCAGGATGGTATCAACGCTTTTTTGCAAAAGGAAAAAGTCTTTAATAATATTAACCGACTCTTCATGTAGTTCTGTTGGGAAATTAATTTCTGTCACCGTCAATGTATTTATATTATTCAATCTGTATTACACCTGCTGAAAGGCTATACTGATGATTAGTAGAGATCTTTTTTAGTAAAACTTGCCTTGTTAAAAATAGCTGATACTTTCATCTGCCAGTAATTTTTATTAAATCTTATACAGCTGTGGTACCTGCATCCACGCCGTTAATGCGTTCAAATAAAGTTTACTGTTCGTTCATTGTTGTTATGGTTTAGGATTTATTATTTTAGTCCTAGTCCTTTATTTTTAATTTCATCTATTTGTTTTTTTGCTGATTTATGGAAAGTTGATTTTGCAATTGAATTACCTGTTCAGTTAAATTTTGGATCATCACTTGTTGCTCCTGCACAGCTTTTACCAGCGGTACTACAAACTCTGCATACGCAAGTGAATAATGATCTTTGTCATTTTGAGGTTTGTGCACGCCGTCAAAATTGTAACCGATTTTTTTTGCCACTTCTTCCACCTGCTGTGCACTAAAACCGCTGCATAGTGTATTTTCTTTTTCGGACACAGCAACCCGGTCGTTTCTAAACATGCTGTCTGCTGCTCTTCCATAAATAAACTGGTTAAGCTTTTGTATATCCATGTTATAAACAATGGGCTGTAGTTGTAAGATAAAATCTAGGCCATGTGTTGCAGGCTGTACATTTTTCTTGAAGCGTATATCACTTAAGTTATGCCAGATGGAATAACCACCGATATAGTTTACCAGTGTGTTCCCAATTTCTACCTGATTGGATGCTGTATAAACTGCGGTTCGGCCAATAGCAGTAGAATTGGACAAGGCACCACTGCCACTTACTGGCCCTGCATCAGTGCCGATAACTGTATTATTGTTTCCCGACACGTTATATTGCAAAGCCTGGTAACCCATTGCTACATTGGCCTGCCCTGTGCTTGTATTTAATAACACATTGTACCCTACTGCAGTGTTCCAGCTGCCTGCAGCATTGTAAATTGCCTGGTAGCCCAAAGCCGTATTATAATTGCCATTCTGATTCACTAAAAGGGCCGACCGACCAATACCTGTATTTTGGCTTCCCAGCTTGTTGCTTTCCATAGCACCTACCCCCATGGCACTATTATCAGTACCAATTGAGTTACTTGATAAAGAAAAAGAACCCACAGCTGTATTGTCTCCTCCTGAATTGTTAGCCCCCATGGAATTATAACCTATCGCAGTATTATTTGCCCCATCCAGGTTACTAGTTAATGCAGAACTACCCACCGCTGTGTTTGTACCTCCCGTTGTATTGCTGTATAAACTATACGCACCCAAAGCGGTGTTATCATTTGCTGCATTCTTTGAAAGCGCCTTAGCACCTACAGCAGTGTTTTGATAATTATTACCGTTTTTTAACGATTCAAAACCAAGGGCAGTGTTTGCAAATCCGGTTGTATTCCCTAATAAAGCTTTTGATCCCACAGCAGTGTTCAGGTAAAAACCATCTGGCCGGGTAGTTTGATTGTATAATGCGGAATCGCCTATAGCTACGAGGTTATGGCCTGTTACATTGTTATTGAGTGAGCCCACGCCAACAGCTACATTGGAGTATCCGGTTACATTACTATACAATGAACTGTTACCGATTGCAGAATTGTCATTACCAGAAATATTATTGGATAAAGAATTCCAGCCAATGCCTGAGTTACCATCTCCAGTTTTATTGGAGCTTAAAGACTGGTAACCAATTGAAGTATTATTACCGCCAGAAGTATTTGCACTTAATGCATCATTACCAACAGCCGTATTATTCGATCCTGATGCGTTTAAACTTAATGCGCTGAAGCCATTTGCAGTATTATTATTGCCATCAATATTAGATGATAACGCAAATACACCTGTAGCCGTATTATAATTCCCACTTGTATTACTCCTTAAGGCACCATTGCCAACTGCTGAATTGCTTTTGCCATTAGTATTAACCCGCAGGGCATTAGTACCAAATGCAGAATTGCCATAGCCATCAATATTTGTTGTTAATGCTTGTGTACCCATGGCAGTATTATAACTGCCTGTTGTATTTGCAAACAAAGCTTTAGAACCAACGGCAGTATTGTTTGTTGCATCTATAGCCAATAATACTCCAGTACCATTATTAAACAATGCAGAATCACCTACGGCTACTAGATTGGACCGATTGGTATTTGACCTTAAAGCATCAACACCCACTGCTACATTACTATAACCTCTTGTATTGAAAAACAAACTATGAAAGCCCAAAGTTGCATTACCGTTGCCTGTTAAATTGTTTGCAAGCGACCCAATACCAGTGGCAGTATTTCCTGAACCGGAGGTATTATTAACAAGTGCATTGCCTCCAAAACCAACATTATCTAAACCTATATTACTGGTACCTGCACTCATCCCAAAAAAAGTTTGTCCATCCGTATTTATATAACCAGCTGGAGAATTATTTATCCTAAATTTTAAAGGTTTACTATCTGTGGTACCAATAAAATTACTGCCAATACTGGTACCACTGTTTCCTGTTAATGACCATCCACTTGCAGTACTGCTGTTAGTAGAAAGCTGCAGCCAGTTACTACCATTCCAAAAATAATAACCAGGTGAAACCGATGTTGCGCCTGCACCTGCTGTAGCGGTATTATAAATAAGCAATGAAGTAGCTGGAGACAGGATAGTGGCAATATCACCTGTGCCAGTCAATGCCACTCTTGGCATCAGCACACCTTTGTTTGTTGCAGCTATTTCTAGTCTAGCACTTGCATTTGGTACGCTGGTGCCAATGCCAACATTTTGCTGTGCCATTAACTGATGGCTGAATAAACAGGTTACAATGATGATGAGTTTATTTTTCATGATTAATTTTTAATGGTTGTTGATTTATTTTTTCAGCATTGCTTTTAATTCGGATACATCTTTTTGAAGTAGCAGTAACAGCATTCGCTGGTGCAATTAAATTGCTCTTTGATTTTAAGGTAAGATTGCCTTGTGCATACAATATCCCTGCGTGCAAATCCAGTATATTTCTTACTGCCACTGCGGATAGTAAAGTTGTGCTGAATGCAGTTTTGTTTACCGTTAAATTATACAGTGTTGTTGCCTGCGTGCCGGCTATGTAAGAAAAACTACTGTCTTTCTGCCCATTGAATTGTACTGTTCCTGCATCATCTGTAACTGTGCCGTTATTAATGAATGCCGCATTTTTTACCACAAGAAATACAGCACCATTCATGATTAACTGGCTGCGTTTTTTTTGATGGTGATGGATTGCGTTTTTAAAGTAAACACAGGAAATAGTAAAAAACTACCTGAAAAAATATTTTTCATAATCTTTCAAATGTTTATACATTTTAACTACATAGTGTTTTAGCTAACTTTGTCCCAATGGTCTTTGTCACTATCTAAACCAATAACTACCCAGCCAGTTACCGCAATGCATTGGAGGGTTATAGCTGTTTGTTTTTTTCCCTCAAATTCCCGGTGACGCACGTTATTCGGAAAATTAGTGTCATAATCAAATTGGTAAAATGTATTAAATAATTTACCATATAAAACGGTACCTGATGCATCATAGATATTTACGAGGTTTTTGGTAGTGCTTGGATTTACCTGATAAGTTGACAATACATCCATATTAATTTGAACAACTTTAATTATTCTGCCATTATTTACAAATTGTGGTGGCAGGTATATATTTACTACTTTGTTGGTATCATGTTGCATGTCCACTACAATTGTATAATCACTATTTTGTACAATGTAATCACTTGTCACCACTTTTATCGGCAAAGAAATTCCACCATGAACATCCAGCGTAGAAGTGGGTGTGGTAGTGCCTACGCCAACATTTCCACCATTTGGATTAATTGCTAAAGCACCATAGCTGCTTCCGGATGCTTTTGTTGCCTGAATATAACCATAGCCATTGCTTTGTGCATTAATGCCCATTTCCAAATTGGTGTATCCACCAGTAGTTCTGTTGGTGCCAATCAATAAAGAGCCTGCTCCGTTTGGATTAATGTGCAATGCCGTTTGTGCTGTTGTAATGCCAATACCTACATTGCCTCCATCAGCAATACTCAATCTTTCTTTTAAACTATTACCAGAAACAGAAGTGTATGTAAAAAACCCAAGTCTTGCACTGTTAGTATTTTCGCCAATTGCTTTTATTGCACCTGCATAAGGAAGCGAACCAGTACCGATTTTAAAATACAATGCCGTGTTTACACCAGTGTTTAGTGTTTGTGTATTTTCAAACAGCGCAACTGCACTGTCGTTTTTTACAACATGCAGTTGGGCTAATGGGCTGATAGTACCAATACCCATATTGCCCACATCAGTAATGCTTAATCTTTCCAGCAACTGGTTGGGAGATGCAGATGAGTAAGTAAATAATCCCAGCCTTGCAGAAGTAGCACTTTCCCCTGTAGTTTTTATTGCACCGGTATAAGGATATAGCCCGCTGCCTGTTTTAAAATATAAGGCAGTGCTTATGTTTGCATTTAATGACTGAGTATTTTCCAACAGCCCTACTGCGCTATCAGCACTGGTTACATGCAATTTCATTGCCGGGATGCTGGTGCCAATACCTACATTTTGTGCATGGAGTAATACAGGTAAGCAAGCCCAAATAAGTAGTGTGAGTTTTTTTATCATGCTGTTTTATTTTTACAATAAAGCATCTATTTCAATTAATAGCTGCAACAGTTTTCCTTTTTGCACATCATCGCCAAAAAATTTTATGGCCGCAGGCACTATCATTTTCTTTTCTTTAGTATAGGAAATGCCCATGTCGCTGTTAATGTGATTGGGCATAAAAACAAACTGGAGCCAATGTGCAAAATCATTTCCTGAAAAAATTATTTTTTCGTCAAAATTATTAACCCAGTCAGGTGACTGTTTTTGCCAAAGCCCGGCAGCTTTCATCTCCTGCTCCAGTTCCTCTATTTTATCTGAAATACTATTTTCTGTTGATGGCATTTGCTACTCGTTGATGTGTAAAGCTATTTTGAAACTACCGCATTTTTAAGCTGCAATGAGGCAAGTGATGTAAGCGTTTATGCAACGTGTTTCCATGCCGTTTAATCAACCGGTTCAATTAGGGAACGGCGCATTTCATTGAGGCAATGAAAGATGCCGGGTGGTATATTAGGTTAACTTTGAAATAAAACAATATTATCTCCGGCAAAAAAATAAATATCTTATTATGGATAAGCCTTTTTAACTGGCTTAGTTATCCCTTTGCACAAAATACTGACAATATCTTTAAGCATATAACCAAACAAGATGGATTGGTAAGCAATGGTGTAAGTGCTCTTTGCCGGGATAAGGATGGCTTTGTTTGGATTGGAACATGGCAGGGATTACAGCGGTATGATGGTACCCGGTTTAAAAACTATTTATCCGATGTACGGGATACTGCAGCCTTACAAACAGATGTGATAACTGCCATCTTTGAAGACAGTAAAAACAGGTTGTGGATAGGTACCAATGCCGGTGCATACCTGCTTAACAGGGCTACAGGACAATTTTATAACTATAATTTGCATGTTACAGCCGGTATCAAAATAAATGACATATGGCATTTTGCAGAAGACAAATTTGGTGTCATCTGGATTGCAGGCCATGACGGGTATTTTAAACTGGATGAAACCAGTAACCAGTTTATTTCCAGGAATACGGTTTTTGGCTTAAAAAAAAATGAACGTACCGGTGGGTTGGTAATTGATAAAGACAATAATTTTTGGTTGTTATCAAGTACTGGCCTCAAGTTCTATAATATAAAAGAAAAAAAGCTTTATGATGAAAATAATAACCCGGAAAAAAATCCACTATTTAATATTACAGGTGGTATTTCCAGCATGCTCATCAACCGTGATTATGTATGGCTAAGTTTGCCGTACAGCAGGGTTATTTATCAATATAGTTTTTTAACAAAAAAAATTAAACCATTTACATTTGATAAACTGCCAACTAAAAAGAAAATCTCCCTGGTTAATAAAGAATTTACCGGCAATTTATTTCAATTGAAAAATGGACAGATTGTTGTTGCACTTCCTCAAAGAGGGCTTGCATTCTATAATATTACTGCAGATAGTTTTAGTATTACCAATGCGGATAATAATAAAACCTATGCATATCATACAGAAGAAAAAATTGAAAGCGCAGTAATTTTTTTACAGGACAAAGAGCAGAATATTTTAATTGGAAACCAGTTTGGCATAAATATTTACAACCCCAACAAACAGCAGTTTTTTACCCATGGGCTGGATATTACAAAAGATCGGCAATTTCCCAAAATGCCTCCATCCGACTTTTTAGAAATGCCCAATGCTGATATTTTAATTAGTTATGAATATTTAAATGGCGGTATAGTAAGAACTGACAGTGCATTTAATTTTAAAAAGCATTATGTAATCAAGGGAACTGAAACCGAAACCCATGCTGTAAACCAGCTATGGAATCTGTTTAAAGATAAAGCTGGTATTGTATGGTCATCTACACAAGCCAAAACTATTGTAAAATTCAACCCGGTAACGGCAGAAATAAAAGAAGAAACAGACACTGTTTTATCTGGCCCGCTAAATACCATTAAGCAGGATGAAAAAGGAATAATATGGGCGGGACACTGGCGAAAGGGGCTCGTAAAAATTGATGAAGCTGCACACACTAAGCAATTTTTTACCCAATTTAAAACAGCAGATACAGCCTCCCCCAAAAGAGTCTATCGCATTTTGCTGGACAGTAATAAAATATGGGCCGGTACATTTCAAAACGGGTTGCAGGTATTTGATAAAACCACCGAAAAATTTACAGAAGGGTATGAAGTGGATGAGCGGAATAAAGATGCCATAAGCAGCAATGTTGTGAAAGATATTATTCGCTATAACAAGGACACGTTATTAATAGCCACTTTTATGGGGGTTAATATTTTTGATATAAAAACTAAAAAATTTAAAGCCATTACTGTAAAAGAAGGCTTGTCCTCTAATCTTATAGAGGGCATTATGCTGGATAAAAATAAAAACCTTTGGGTGGTAAGTTCCGGCGGGGATTTTTGTAGAATAAACATGCTTAATTTTTTTGTTACTAAGTATAATGTAAATGATGGAATCATTGACAATGACTTATGGGGAAAGATTGTACAGTTGAGGAATGGTACAGGACTAATTGTATCAGCCCAAAGTTTTATTTCATTTAATCCTGAAAGTATTATTGCTTCCGCCCCGCCCGGTAATGTACTAATTACCGGATGCAGTGTTTTTGAAAAAGAAGTGGCGGTTGCTTCTTTAATAAAAAATAACGAGCCACTGCAACTTTCTTACAAGGACAACTCTCTGCGGATAGAATTTGCATCACTGGAGTTTTGGGCACCAGAAAGTATACAATATTTTTACAAATTAAAAGGAATAGATAAAGACTGGATAATGGCGGATAAAAACCATGCTGCAATCTATAACCAGCTCAGCAATGGAGCATATGTTTTTGAAATAAAATGCGCCAATAGGGATGGCATTTATTCTGCAGCAACCACCAGTTTAAAAATCATCATCAACCCGCCTTTCTGGAAAACCTGGTGGTTTACTATGGCAACTATACTAATAATTGGCATGCTTGTTTTTCGGTTGATAAAATGGAGGGAAAAAGGAATTAAAAACCGGCAGGTAGAAAAAGTTAAACTAGAAGAATTTAAAAATGAACAATTGAAAAGCCAGCTGAAGATGGAAAAAATAATAACCTATTTTTCATCTTCCTTAATTGATAAGAATACGGTAGATGCAGTATTGTGGGATGTGGCCAAAAATTTAATAGGACAACTGGATTTTGAAGACTGTATGATGTATGTATGGAATGCAGATAAAACTAAAATGCTGCAGCAGGCTGGTTATGGAGCAAAAGATACTGTGGAAGAAATACATCATTCACTATTTGATGTATCTCCCGGCGAAGGTGTAGTGGGTTATGTAATGCAAACAAAAGAGGCCGTATTAATTCCGGACACGTCAAAAGACAAGCGTTATCGGGTAGATGATATTTCGAGACTGAGTGAAATAACAGTGCCTGTAATTTACAATGATGAACTTCTTGGGGTGATAGACAGTGAGCATCATCAAAAAGATTTTTTTACACGCCAGCACCTGCATATCCTTACTACCATCGCCACATTAATGGCTAATAAAATAAAATCTATTGAAACAGATCAATCGCTGCAGCAAACAAAAATAGAAGTGCTGAGCATGAATGAAAAATTATCGGAAGCCAAGCTGGAAGCACTTCGCAGTCAGATGAATCCACATTTTATTTTTAACAGCCTTAACGCCATTCAGGAATGTATTCTTACCAATAAAGTAGATGCGGCATATGAGTACTTGTCTAAATTTTCTAAACTGCAACGCATGGTACTCAATAATTCTGCAAAAGAGTTTATCACTTTAAACAGTGAAGTGAACATGCTGCACCTCTATCTTTCTTTAGAGTCGTTGCGTTTTAGCCAGTCTTTTACATATTCCATAATTGTAAATGAAAACACAGATGCAGGTGAAACAATGGTGCCTTCAATGATAATACAGCCGTATGTTGAAAATGCAGTGTGGCATGGATTGCGTAATAAAACCGGAGATAAAATACTTTCCGTACACTGCGAAGAAAAAGATGGAGAACTGGTTATTACCATTGATGATAATGGAATTGGCAGGGAGAGGGCGAGCATCATCAAGGCACAAAAACTTGGTAGTAATAAAACAGAATCCAAAGGAACTGTTTTATCTGCACAAAGGTTGAACATTCTTGCATTGCAATACAAAGCTTCAATATATCTTGAGGTAATAGATAAAGTGGATGCTTCAAATAATCCATTGGGCACAAAGGTTATTATAAGGCTTCCATCAAATATTGAAATCACTAAACCATAATTATGTTACGCATTTTAATTGTTGATGATGAAGCCGCAGCAGGGAATATTTTAAAACTGCTGATTGAAAAATTTATTCCGTCGGCAAAAGAAATTCTTTATTCCGATACGCCAGAAAAAGCACTGGAGTGTATAAAAGATTTTAAACCTACGTTGGTAATGCTGGATATTGAAATGCCCAACATGAATGGTTTTGATTTTCTGAACCAGGCCACAGGTTGTGATTTCGACGTCATCTTCACCACAGCATTCGATCAGTATGCCATTAAGGCAATTCGATTTAGTGCCCTTGATTATTTACTAAAACCTATCGACAATGTCGAACTGCAAAGTGCTATCAACCGGCATATTGTAAGGCAACAGTCAGCCATGCCCAATCAGCAGTTGCTGGTGAATAACCTGCTCAGCAACCTGCAGCAAAAAGCGCCGGAAAATTTTAAGCTGGCTTTATCAACTATGGAAGGTGTATTCTTTTTTGAGCCCACCTGCATATTATATTGCGAAGCAGAAAATAATTACACCAGGTTTATATTCAGCAACCACAAGCCCATTTTTATTTCAAGAACATTGGGTGAATACGAAGAAATTTTAAGCGACCACGGGTTCATCCGGATTCATAAATCTTTTCTTGTGAATAAAAAATACATCACTAAACTAGACCGTGAGGGAATGCTGTGGATGAGTGATGGCAAGGCATTGGCAGTGTCGAGGAGGAGAAGGGAGGGAGTGTTGGAGTTGTTAAAGTAATTGAGCGATAATTTTTTAAATACTGCTTTGATATTACAGTATGCCTAAGTAACCCTTCGTCATTCAGTAAAGCACAATAGCTAAAAGTCATCGATTTTATATCGGCTATCTTTTTTCACCCCTGTTGCTGTTGTCAAGTTAAAACGATTCACTTTACCCAAAGCCCCTGTTGGGTGTTTTCACCAACAGGCGGAGCGTTGTAATAGAAAAAAGTATCCATGTATTTTTACACTAAAGCCATAATTCCGACCACATTGGTCGTTGATTAAAGACGCAACGACGGCTTGCCGGGATAGTAAATTTTTTTATGACATCCCAGAAAAGCAAAAAGGAAAATGCAAACTACAGTACCGGCGGTATATAAATAGGAAGCTTAGTAACGAGAAGACAGCGGGCGGAGTACGGTGAATGATTAATAACTGATGGGAATGATATCTACTCTTTTAGATTTTGTTGCTTTGTGCAGTTGGTTTAAGACCAGGCAATGGTACTAACAGTTGCGGGCATGGGGTTGCGGATGCATGGGATAACAAACCGAAAGAAAAAAGATAATAACCAGAATAGCTTTTGGCATATTTATTTTTCCGAACTTTAGTAAAACTATTGCAGTATGAAACAACTAATTGCCATCGCATTCAGCTTCCTGCCTTTGTTTTTAACAGCACAAAATGTTGGCATAGGAACTACTGCCCCAAAACAAAACTGGAAATCAGGGATACATTAAAAAGCGTTGTATCCATCGGCTCAAAAAATTACAATGATACTTCTCAACTGATACTTAGTAACCGCAATGCTCTTTCGCAAGGCACCGACTACCTGATTACCGCAAGAAGGGAGCAAGGGCTTTATGTTACCTCAAAATCTGATGTGGGATATAACAACAATGATTCATTGCTTGTTATCCGCACTAATGGTAATGTAGGCCTTGGCGTGGTAAACCCTTCGGTTCGTTTAGATGTAAATGGAAATGTGAAGGTATCAAGTTTCAACAGCATTGAGCTTGGAGGGGGTGTTCCCGGAAAAGAAACCAATGCCGGCAAAATTGGTTACAGAACTTTCACCATTGATGCACTCGATATTGTTGGTGCAGGCTCAAATACTACAAATAGAAAAGTGTATGTATTTGGCGAAGGCGGTACAACTTTCAATGGCCCAATTAATGCTTTAAGCACACTT
>JBBQEA010000126.1:0-15007 GCA_038320245.1 Chitinophagales bacterium
GAATATTTTGATGAAATACAACCAAAATTATTGCTGAGTAAATCGGTAGCTGTAGAAAGAGACGGTAAGCCATTAACCATTGCAATGGACGAAAATTTTATTGAACAATTGGTGGAAAGTAAAAAGAGAGTGGGTAATTTATTGATGCAACGCCTGCCTGCTTTGGTAGGTGAATATGATGCTAAAGATTCTTCCACTGGTAAAAAAATTGGCTTACAACCAATGGACAAAATCACTTCAATAGACTCGTTTCCGGTTCAATTTTATGATGATATGACGGCGATTCTTTCCAACAGAAAAAATCAGAATGTAACGCTCCAAATTGAAAGAAAAGGTAGCCCAATATCAATAGACGCACCAGTAAATCAGGATGGTAAAATTGGCATTCCTATTTTATCTTTTGAGCAATACGATAGCCTCGGCGTATTTAAATTGGATAAAAAGAAATACGGCTTTTTTGAGGCTATCCCAGCCGGTGTTACAATGGCATTGGATAAATTAAAATTCTATATAGATCAGTTTAGGCTGATACTAAACCCCAAAACCGGCGCCTATAAAGGGCTGGGAGGCTTTAAATCAATTGGCTCAATTTTTCCTACCCATTGGGGTGAGTGGGAAATTTTCTGGAGACTTACAGGCTTCTTATCCATTATACTCGCCTTTATGAACATCCTTCCCATTCCCGCATTGGATGGTGGTCACGTAGTATTTACCCTTATAGAAATGATCACCGGCAGAAAGCCAAGTGAAAAGTTTTTAGAGTATGCACAAATTGTTGGAATGGTGTTATTGTTAGGCCTCATGTTATTCGCCAACTTCAATGATTGGTTTGGATATGGTAGAGGAAAATAATGTTGTTTGATGTTTTGGAATGAAATAAAAAGTAGATTTGTATAAAGGCATTTATCATGACAACTACAGCAATCAGGCACAAATTATATGATTATATCCGGGTGGCAGAGGATAAGAAAGTAAAAGCTATTTACACAATGTTAGCCGGTGAAATAGAGGAGGATTTTGATTATTGGAATGATAAAAATTTTGTTGCCGAATTGGAAAAACGTTCTGCTGATTTAAAAAGTGGTAGTACTGAAGCTGTATCATGGGAAGAGGCAAAAGCCACCGTATTAGGTTCTGTAAAACGGAAATCTAAATGATTTTCCAAGTTAAACTTCATCCAAAAGCGATCGAAGAATTAACGGAATCGTTTCTATGGTATGAGGAACGTTCGGAAGGATTGGGTATTCGTTTTATTGCAAGTGTAAATAAACGATTGAACGAAATTGCAGAACAACCAGATAAGTTTGCAAAAAAGAAGGGGAATTTTAGAGAGTTGACTACAGATGTTTTTCCTTACATTATCATCTACGAAATATTGCTAAAAAAAGGGATCGTTCTTGTTTCTTATATTTTTCATACAAAAAGAAACCCTACTTTAAAATACAAGCGCTAACGCTGTCCGGTATATCATTCGAGTGCGGCACTCCTGGTGTAGCAAAACCAAAAATTAAACTGCCTAATAGCTTTATAAACAATCCAAAACGCTCAGGCAAATTGGTAATAATATCTACACCTCAATCCCAATTTTCCTCATCAAAATAGATGCATTTAAGCTGCTACAAATTCCTTCTTTTAACTTATAATCAAAATACAATTCATCGTTGCTCACCTGCACATCAAAATAGTAATTAAGGATATTGGCTGGATACAATTCTTTCAGTTTTGCCAACTCAACATCATGTGTAGCAATAATGCCACAGGCATCTTTTTTAATGAGTTGTTTTATCAAGGCAGCGGAGCCCGTGTGCCTGTCGAGGGAGTTGGTGCCACGTAAAATTTCATCCAGCAGTATAAATATTTTTTCCTCTTTATTTACACTTTCAATTACCGTTTTCAATTTCTTTAATTCAGCATAAAAGGTAGAGGTATTCTCTTCTAAATTGTCTGCAATACGCATGCTGGTAATTAACTGTACCGGCGAAATGACAAAATGCTTTGCACAAACAACCGAACCCGCCATAGCCAATACCACATTAACTCCTACACTACGGAGGTAAGTGCTTTTGCCCGCCATATTACTGCCCGTTACCAGCATCAATTCTCCTTTATTGTTGATGTTAATGAAATTGTTTACTCTTTTTAAAGGTTGAATAAGTGGATGGCCCAACGCTGTTGCTTCAATAGAAAAATGCCTTTCCTTTAACACAGGCATGCACCAGTCCGGGTGATTAAAATGTACCGTTGCAAGGCTGTTGATGGCTTCCATTTTTCCCAATGCTTCTATCCAGTTAAGGATGTTTTGCTGGTTGCGCTTTTTCCATTTTTCCAATGCCAGCACCTGTTGTACATCCCACAATAAAAATATATCCAATGGAATAAAAACAACCGGGTTGTATCGAAGATCCATTCTGTCCAGCAGCTGTTTTAATGTTTGCAGTTCTTTAGAAGCTTTGCCATTTCGCAAACGAAAATATTGCTGAATTTGCAGCAAGAAAGTGGAGCTAAAAGAAGTGTTTTCAATTAACGCAATGCTTTCCTTTAATACACTTATTTCATCTACAATTTTTGATAATTGTTGTTGAACAGGTGTTGCCCGTTTACTAGTGAAATAAGCAATTACTCCAAATACAAAAATGAACATATTTCGGATTCTGTCCGGAACGATGTCTAATAAATTTAGCGCCATAATTGTAAGGATAATAGCTGGCAATAAATATTGTAATATTACCCAGGGCTTAAAGGATAGAAAAACCGGTGGCTGTTCCAGCCAGTTTTGCAAACGAGCATTGGTGGTAGCTGCTATTTTTTTTTCTGCACCAAGTGCCTGTAGGTCTTGTCTGAAAAGGGTTTTAGCAGACAACTCCGTTACAGCATCCTGTCTTTCCATAATGGTTGCTTCATTGGCTGGTTGTAACAACCAGGCAGCTAATGTGCCGCCTCCCACGTAAGAGGTTGTACGATTTATATATTGGTATAAAGATGCCCTGCCGAAAATATCAACGTCATTGGCATACAAATGATCATGCTTTGTATATTGGTTGCCTTCACTAAAATGTAAATAATCGCCATTCAATGCCTTTATTTCATCCTCATTAATAACTATTAAATTTTTATGGTGATTGATAGCAACCTTATTATCCAGATCTATAAAAATAAGACGGGTAAACACAATCAAAAACAGCAACATAACCGGCACAATATATAGCCAACCCAACGGCCAAAGCCAATACAAAACCGGGATGGCTCCAACTGATGAGCTCAATCTGCCCCAGCCGAGCAGCTTATTTTTTTGTTGTAATTGCTGTAGTGTTTGTTGAAGTTGGGTAATGCGTTCGTGGTAGTAATTTTCCGGCTGTATGTTCATGTGTTGTTAAATAATAGAATTGCAAATTTAAAGCACTGCAATTTTAATACAGTAACAAATTACTTTACGTAAATTTGTTGCTCATTTGATGATTGCCCTTTGCATATTGCCAATTGAAAACGGGGCTGACCGGTTTTGACAGCATAGCTCTTTGTAAGTATAAGCATGTAGTGCGTTGCGTAATTAGCACTTAAATCAGAATACGAAAACTTCAAATGGCAATACTCAGTATGCCATGGCTGCTTAATCGATAGATTAGTAACCATTAGGGCCGTTGAACAGGTTGGCCTGTTGCCAAGTTCTCCCGCCGACTCAAAATAAAAACGGGCTGCTGTAATGGAATGATGTGACCATTGCTTAAGACTATTCATCTAAGGTTATAGTTGGTTGGTCAGGTTCCGGCTGTTTCTCTACAATTAATAACTGAATAAACATGTAGAAGGCTTACGGCGAATATGTTTGGACCAGGGTTCGACTCCCTGCAGCTCCACAAATCTTGTTTCAAAACAATTTGAAAGCCTGTAAATCGTAGTATTTACAGGCTTTTTTTTTTTAGTGTGTTATCAAATCATACATAGAATCACAAATTTCTGGTGAGTGATTCGGTGAGTAATATCTCCCGAATCCTTTACTCACCAGAAGTTTTATAACTTATTATTTTGATGACGCAAAAAAAATTGCTGAAAAAGGTCTTTTAAGGATGCTAAAATCTGCTATTGATCTAAAAGAAAATGGCAGCGTTTTCAATTAAATACTGCCTCTTTTTTTTTATTGAAATGGACGTAAATTCGAAACTTTCTTCAAATTACTTTTGATTAATAATCTTGGAGTTAAAAGTACGACGATACTCACTTGGCATCATCTGTGTTGCTTTTTTAAATTGTTTTATAAAGTTTGGGGTATTGGTAAAGCCCGATTCAAAAGAGGCGGTCTTTACGTCGTAATTGCCGGATCTTAATAATTTACAGGCATTATCAATCCGGACTTCTGTTAAATATTCATGGTAGGTCTTTCTGGTATGGCCTTTAAAAAATCGGCAAAATGCAGTGGGGGAAAGAAACGATAAAGCCGCCACGTAATCCAAAGAGATAGGGTCCCGAAAATTATCCAATGTATATTGATACACATTTTTAATTCTGGTGAGTGTTTCGTTATCGAGATTGGCAGAGTTGTCAATTTTATTAATAAAAGAATATTCTTCCGACTTTGCTAAAGTATCAAGAATCGAAAGCAAATCAAGTAAAGCAGCTAACCCATTTTTTTTACTGATTTTTAATAGTTTTTTGCAAACATCCTGCCGGGTACCTCCAAAAAAACGAAGCCCTTTGGCTGAGCGGTTAATTAATTCACCAATATGGTCTAATTCCTTGTGGGTAAAAAAGGTGCTTCCTAAAAAATCTTTTCTAAATTGTATTACTATAGCCTCCGGACTTTCGGCGGGATAAGTTTCATAAAAACTTTCATCTTTTAAACGGGTGTGCGGTACATTTTCACCATAAAGAAGCAGTTCTCCTTCCTCGATAGTTTCAATACTATTGCCTATATAATCAGTGCCTTTACCTCTGATGCTATAGAGCAATTCTATCTCCGGATGAAAATGAAAAGGTGTTTCCAACGCTCTGTCAATTTTAATATTGAATGAACTTTTAATTGGATAATCAATTAAAAGAAATTTTGCTTTAAAAGACATATGGTATCATTTATTAATTGAAATTAATTAGTTGTACACCTAATCTATTTTTTTAAATAATTGCTAATATTCTATACACAATTGGCAATTTATATAAACTATGGTAAAACCTAACTACATATTTTTGAAGTGTTAATTTAACAACTAATTTATCAGTTAGATTTTCATCTTTTAATTTTTATCGCAATACCGTTTGCCATTTTAAAATGCCATTTTAGCTGATGCCAACACCTGTTGATTATTCACAAAAGAAAGTATCAGGTAAGATTATTAAAATGCTAAAAAAAAGATTAGGAAAGCCAATTACTCTGGGATAAGAGGCCTGTAACCACAATACAGGAATTTTAATAATGCTCAATAATAATTACTGCCACAATCGAATTCTACAGGAATTAAATAGATTATATTTTAATTTTAATGAACGAAAAAGCTACCATAAAAGAATTACAGGGAAAGATTGCAAACTATGCTGACATGAAGGCATATGAAAGCTTATATAAAATGCTGTTTAATAGCATGTACAGGTTTGCATTGTCTTTTGTAAAATCTAAGGAGGCTTCTGAGGAAATTGTATCGGATGCATTTGTAAAAATCTGGCAATTAGGAACTAAACTAAACGATATTGAAAATATCAAAGCATACCTTTTTACAATCACAAAAAATTTCTCCTTAAACTATATTACACAAAGCCATAAGGTAATACAATTAGATATTAAGGATGTTGATTTTGATGATATGATAACTTTTGAAGACCCGGAAGGAATATTTATGTCGGGTGAAATTATTAAACGTATCAAAAATTCTATTAACGAACTTCCTCCGCAGTGTAGAATAATTTTTCAATTAGTAAAAGAAGATGGCCTGTCCTACAAGGAGGTAGCTTCTATACTTGATATTTCTGTATTTACGGTTCGAAATCAAATGGGTATCGGACTTAGAAAATTGACTGAAAGCCTCCCTTCGTATAATATTACTGCTTCTGCTCCTGCAATTAAAACACTAAAGTGACACCCTTCTGTATTGTTGATGGTTACTTAGTCTAAAAGATTTTCCAACGCTGTAAGTAAGGCATTTGATACAGCTTCAGATAGGATTGCTACAACAATACCCGTTTAAATTTTTCACATCAACTCCTCCGTTTTTTATTTTAAAAAAATATTTTATTTTTTTTAAAATTCTCTTGGTACTAAATTATTGATTTTGCTGTCTTGTATACATATATGTCATCATCTTTAAAAATAAATAGGTTTTGGGTACTAGCTGGCCTTAAGCTAAATGGAGAATCTTCGCCGGAAGAGCTACATGAACTGGAGGAATTGATAGAAGCTGATAAGGATATGCTTTACCAATATCAAATGATAGAAAATTTATGGCATTTTAAATCTATTCCAAAACAATTACCCGATATAGATTCGGCATTCAGCAGGCACCTGCAGCGATTGAGCAACCATCTTTCTAATCCTGCACTTCAATATGAATCAATTTTGATACCGGAAATAAAAAGTTTAAATGGTGAGAAAATCGTTAGTACCAGAGGAAGGGTTCGTGCTATTTCATTTATGATTGCGTCCATAGCTGCTGCGGTTGCAATATTTATTTTTGTACAACATTTTTTTAACGTTAATGATCAGTCAGATCAAAAAGCAAATATTGTAAGTACCAGATCTGGATCTAAATCTAAAATTGAGCTACCGGATGGTACACAGGTATGGTTGAATGCCGAAAGTAAATTGACCTATAGAAAAGATTTTGGTAATAAATTGAGAGAAGTGACGCTATCCGGTGAGGCATTTTTTGATGTTAAAAGAGATGTCGATCATCCCTTTATTATTCATACAAATAGCTTAGACCTAAAAGTGCTCGGCACGGCATTTAACGTAAGGAGTTATGCTAACGAAAAAACTTCCGAAGCAACTTTAATAAGAGGTTCTATAGAAGTAACCATCCGCAACAGCCCTGACAAAAAAATTGTACTTAAGCCCAGCGAAAAAATCATTTTTCAAAATAATGTAATAGAAGATAAAAAATTATCGGCTACACAAACAATAGCTTCATCTTCTATATTCTGGGTAGATAAAGTAAACCTTAAAAATAATGACAGTACATTAATAGAGGCAACATTTACCAAAAATTATTTTGCTTTTGATAATGAATCCTTAGAAGAAATTGCATTAAAAATTGAACATTGGTATAATGTAAAAGTAAATATTGTTGATGATGAATTGAGAAAGGGTGCCTATTCAGGCGATTTTAAAAATGAATCATTAAATAAGGTAATGGAAGCCTTGCATTTAACGGGCAAATTCAATTATAGTATTGAAAAAGGTATAGTAACGATAAGTAAATAGCCATTTGCCTGGGTTTATATTTTTGCTTTTTTACAATAGATTAACCAAACTGACAAACGATTGTATTATGAAAAAACATCTTTACAGAGGTATGCTACCTCCATAAAAAAAGCGGAGAATGTTTCAGCATTCCCCGCCATCTAAATTTAATAAAGACAACTGCTCGGCCAGAGCCATCATCTCAAAATTTAAAACAATTAAAATTATGGAAAAAATCTTATGTGGCAATTTGCCACTGGATAAAAGGATTATTTACAAATACCTGCTTATGACAAAGTTTTTTATTTTTTTCATGTTCATTACATCTTTGCAGTCATTTGCAAAAGGGTATGGGCAGGAAACGATAACCCTTAAATTAGAAAAAGAAAAATTTAAATCTGCCTTAAAGGCCATTGAAAGTCAGGGTGTATACCGGTTTGTGTATAAAGACAACATTTTTCCTAAAGACAAGAAAGTATCCATTAATGTAATAAATGCTGATATTAAGAATGTATTAATGGAGGTATTTAAAAATACTGCACTTTCATTTAAATTTCTTTCAGAAAAATTAATTGTAATTAGCGTAGACAGTAATACTGCGTCCTTGCTTTCGGAAACGGTAAATAAAATATCCGGGAAAATTGTTAACGAAAAAGGAGAGCCACTTGAAGGCGTTACGGTTACTATAAAAAATTCCAACGCCTTTACAACAACCAACAGCAGTGGTATATTCAATCTGGAAACCAATGAGCTTTCTGGTACGCTGGTTATTTCTTATGTGGGAATGCAAACAGTAGAAATTCCTATTGCCGGTAAAACTGATTTTGTTGTTAATTTAAAAACTGCAACCAATGATCTTGCAGATGTTGTGGTAGTAGGTTACGGAACGCAATCCAGAAAAGATGTATCAAGCGCTATTGGTTCTATTAAAGGTTCTGATATAAAAGCAATGGCTGTAACCGGTGCAGACCAGGCAATACAGGGCAAACTGGCTGGGGTGAATGTAACATCCAACGATGGTACGCCAGGTGGTTCTACTAAAATAACTATCCGGGGTATTGGAAGTTTAAATAACACCAATCCGTTGTATGTTATTGATGGAGTTATATCCAGGCAAGGCCTAACCAATATTGTTGCAAATGATATTGAATCGATTGACGTATTAAAGGATGCTTCTGCTTCCGCTATTTATGGTCTTCAGGGTGCAAATGGTGTTGTAATTGTTACTACCAAGCGGGGTAAAAAAGGTAAATCGAGATTAACTTTTGATGCTTATAGTGGCAATTCAAAAGTAGGAAGAGAAATTGAATTATTATCTCCGCAGCAATATGCTGAATATAATAATGAATCCACTAATCTTACCAATGCATTTCGTACAGCAAATGGCCGTTCTGATCTTATTCCACTTAATCCGGATTGGAGCAACCCGGCTTCCTTAACAAAAGGTACCAATTGGCAAAAAGAAATATTTCGACCAGCAACAATGTCTGATTTTCAAATGGGCATATCTGGCGCTGACGAAAAAGTAAATTATGCACTTTCGCTTGGCTATCGCAATCAGCAGGGGCTGATACCAACATCTGAATATAAAAGATTGAACTCCCGCTTTAATATTGATTACAAGGCAACCAGTTATTTAAAAGTTGGTGCCAGCATTTCCTATACAGGAAGTAGAAAAAGGGGCGTTGATAATAATAATTTGGGCGGAGGTGTTGTGCAATATACCATGTTGTATTCTCCATTGCTCCCAGTTTTTCAACCGGGATATCCTGGCAGTTATTCAACGATACCTTCTGAAACACTTAATCCTAATAACAAGTATTGGTATGCGTTTGTACCCAACCCATTCAGGGTGTTTTCTAACACCGATGCTAAAAATGATGTAACTAATCTTTATGCAAGTGCATATGCAGAAGTAAAACTTCCTTTAGGGTTTAGTGCAAAATCTCAGATTGGATTATATACCTATAATGGTGCAAGTTATAGCTGGTCAAAATCTGCTGAAACGCCCTGGGATCCAACTGGTGCAAACAGGGGACAGGCTTCAAATGGCATAGGTATTGGAAACTATAAAGGCTATGGTTACAATTGGGATAATACAATGAATTTTACAAGACAATTTGGAGATCATAGTATCAACGTAACAGCCGGTATTTCTGCACAGCTCGAAAATAATTATAATGGCTCTTATGTTGGACAATCTAATTATGTAAGTGAAGCTGTACCCTACCTGGGTTATGGTCCGCCATCAACCACAGTTGTAAGCCCTACATCTATTTCGGAAGTTACTTTGTTTGGTGTTTTGGGAAGATTTATTTATGGTTACAAAAATAAATATTTGTTGACAGCCAATGTAAGGCGTGACCAATCATCACGTTTTTCCGAGGATCTAAGAACTGCTGTATTTCCATCTGCATCCATAGCATGGAGGATTTCTGAAGAGAACTTTGCTAAATCAATTTCTTTTATTTCCGATTTGAAATTACGAGCCGGATGGGGCAAAATTGGTAATCAAAATGGTATACCTGCATATCCAACTTATAATTTGTTAGGGTCTGGACAAGACTATAGCTTAAATAATGTACTGGTTTCTGGCGTTGCTCCTACAGGGCTTGGAAATAAAAAAATATCATGGGAAAGTACGGTGTCAACCAACATCGGGCTAGACTTTTCGGTTTTAAATCACAGCCTCACCTTTACTGCAGATTATTATGTTAAAGATAACAGCCAGATTCTTTTACAACTTCCAATTGTTGCAACGGGTGGTGTGGGTATATACCCAACAAGTGTTCCGGGACCGGCACAAAATGTTGGTAGAATTAGAAATACCGGATTTGAATTAACGGCTACCTATACAAAAAAAATGGGAGAATTTGATTTTTCAGTTTCAGGAAATGGTACATGGAAT
Source organism: Chitinophagales bacterium (assembly GCA_038320245.1). Classification (GTDB taxonomy): domain Bacteria; phylum Bacteroidota; class Bacteroidia; order Chitinophagales; family Chitinophagaceae; genus Ferruginibacter. Next base: position 10,290 of record JBBQEA010000126.1, read on the forward strand.
AAAAACAAAATTCTAAATTTAGGCGGTTCTGATTATTTATTGCCTCCCAACATTATAATCCAGTTAGGTAACTATGTTAGTCGCTTTGCTATTGGTCATTCCATAGGTGAATTTTATGGCTATCAAACAGAAGGCATATTCCAAAATCAAGCTGAAGTGGATGCAGCCAATGCAAAGGCTAAAGCCGCAGGAAAAGATTATTTTCAGGAGAAATTTACAGCGCCCGGCGATTACAAATTTAAAGATGTTAACAATGATGGGGTCATCAATAATGACGACCGTACTTTTATTGGTAATCCAAACCCATCATTTTCTTATGGTTTAACCATCAACGGAGCCTACAAAGGCTTTGATATTACAGCATTCTTTCAAGGGGTAAGTAATCTGGAAGTATTTAATGCACTTGCATACCGTACAGAGGGAAGTTACTTTCAGCCATTCAATCGCACTAAACGTTCTTATGAACAAAGATGGCATGGGGAAGGAACTAGTAATACTTATCCACGAATAATTTACGATGACCCTAACAATAACACCCGTATTTCTTCCCGCTATATTGAAAGTGGCAGCTACATGCGGATGAGAAATATCCAATTAGGTTATACACTGCCAAAATCGCTCATTGCTAAAATGAAAATCGAAAACCTGCGCTTTTATATCGCCGGTCAAAATTTACTAACATTCACAAAGTATCATGGATTGGATCCTGAAATGGGCGTTGGCCAAAATGAAGGTAATAGCGATACCAACTATGATTTAGGTATAGATAGAGGAATGTACCCACAACCTAAAACGATCATGATTGGGTTAAACCTAACGTTCTAAATATTGATAAAAAATTAAAAATAAAAAGTTATGGATTTTAAAAACTTAAAATTAAGTATCAAAATACTAATGTTATTTCTGATGCTTGGCTGTAAAAAGACTTTTCTTGATAAAGCACCCATTACAGACTATAATCCTGATGGATATTATAGTACAACTGCATCAGCAAAACAAGGCTTGTATGGTGTGTACGATATGTTACAAAAGGATGGCGTTTATAACCGTTACATGTGGTCCGTGGTTCATGGGCGCTCCGATGATGGTAACGAAGCTGCCGGGGACTCTTATGATCGTTTGAAGGATTTTTCAGATGATGCTTCTACACCTGCGCACAATGAAGGCTGGATAATGCACTTTCAGGGTATTACCAGGGCCAATTCATTAATAAGTGGCTTAGAAGCCAGTACTACCGTTCCCGATGCGGATAAGGTTAGAATTATCGGCGAAACAAAATTTTTGCGTGCATTATATTACTTTAATCTCGTGAATATTTTTGGAGGTGTACCAATAATTACTAAACCACTTTCACCAGCAGAAGCAAATGTTCCAAGAAATTCTATTGAAGAAGTTTATAAGCAAATTGAAACTGATCTGCTCGTTGCTATCGCTGCTTTACCTCTTTCAAAAGACTTGCCTGTTGATGAAAAAGGAAGGGCTACAAAGGGTTCTGCGCAAACATTGCTTGCCCGGGCTTACCTTTTTCAAGGCAATTATACAGAGGCTGCAAAATTGTCATTGGATGTTATCAATTCAAATCAATACATCCTTACCCCGGGTGCTGCAGGTTTTAGAACTAACTTTTTAGTAAGTGGTGAAAATGGCCCCGAGTCTATATTTGAAGTGCAGTACTCGGAAGCAAATGCAACAAAAGGATGGGCCCAGGAAGAAGGGAATGAGGCCGCCAATTGGTTGCGCCCTGGTTTTATTGGAGGATGGAGCGGTGAAATGTTTAATAAATCTTTTCGTGAAACAGGAGCCACACGTCCGGCGGCATTGCAAGGGATTGACGTAAACGATCCGAGAAGGAAATATACTTTAACAGTTCCAAGTACAAACCTTCCTTTAGATGGTAACCCTAATTACATGGTACCTGCGGATGCAGCACCACAAACATCAGCAAAACACTGGTCTACAGTTTATCAATATGGATATAATGACGCTATTAATTGGATAGTATTAAGGTATGCGGAAGTATTATTGATGAGGGCTGAAGCACTTATTGAAGGCAATGTAAACCTGGCTGAAGCTAACAGTAGAATAAATGAAGTTCGTTCCCGGGTAGGTTTAGCAGTGATTCCTGCTGGAAAGACTCAAACTGAACTGAGGGATATTGTTCGTTATGAAAGACGTATGGAGCTTGCGCAGGAATTAACACGTTTCTGGGATTTAAGGCGGTGGAATTTATTAACTGAAGCAATGAAAATTGCAGAGAAAATTAATTATCAACCGAAGTTTAAATATGCGCCCATTCCACAGATACAGATAGATTTAAGCCAAAATGTTTTGGTGCAGAACGACGGCTATAAATAAAATGGTAACATCCGCTTTAATATTCAATGCATATAATTTTAAATAGAGCTGATGAGTGTTTGCAGTATGGCAATTTTGCATTCACTCATAGGCAATTTGTTTTGGTAAAAAAAGAATTGGAATAGTGAATGTATTTTCACTATTCCAGTCTTTTCTACTTGAATGAAAACCTATGAAAAATTTAAGCTGTTTTATAGCGGGATAACAACATGATATGCCCTAAGATTTTATCGAAAGAAATGCAGTAACCAGCTTGTAAGAACTTTTTTAATTTGAATTTATGCTTTCCGGGAAATATCCTTCTTTAATCATTTAATATATGTACAATCAATTTTATCTTGCAGCATTACTACTCAATCTCTGAAACCACTATTAGTTACGGATTATAGCTCATATACCTCCTCCAGAAAGGGTTGGGCTGGAATCATAAATGCTTGATAAGAAATTAAAACACTTACTTAGATAATAAGGATACATAATTTGGAATATTTTATTTTAATTCAATCAATTTTGTTTAGATAGTTATTTTTAAAAAACCAGGAGCTTTTATAACGCTTTAAAATATATCGATGAGAGAAGAAAAACTATCTCTTGTTAACCATTTCAGCAAACTGCCGAATCAGTGCTATGATGGTTTCAATTTTATTTTCCATTGAAATTTTTGTATCATGAAGTCAAGGATTTTTTATTACTGCTTTTTCTTTTCGTTGGTGTTACTTTCTGGCTGTAAGGAGAGCGAAGTTTCCGAGGCTACATTATTTTCTTTACTTCCGGCGTCACAAACAGGCATTGAGTTTAACAATGCCGTTACTGAAAGCGACAGTATGAACCTGATTTTAAATGAGTACTTATACAACGGGGGCGGCGTTGCTGTAGGAGATATAAATAATGATGGATTGCCAGATTTGTTTTTTTCAGGTAATATGGTTTCTTCTAAATTGTATCTAAACAGGGGCAATTTTAAATTCCAGGATATTACTCAAAAAGCAGGCGTAACCACCACAGGATGGTGTACAGGTGTAAACATGGTAGATATCAACGCTGATGGTTACCTGGATATATATGTTTGTGTTGCTGGCCCCGGCTCATCTGAGCAGCGGTTAAATAAACTCTTTATCAATAATAAAAACGGAACGTTTACTGAGCAGGCAAAAGCGTACAATTTAGCAGATACCAGCCATTCCACGCAGGCCGCATTTTTTGATTACGACCGGGATGGCGACCTCGATATGTATTTAATGAACCATGTAATATCTAAAGGAAGTATTAATCCCAATCTGGTAAGGGCAAAACAGGTTAATGGAGAAAACCCCAATACTGATAAGCTATTTAGAAACGATGGAAATGTAAATGGTCACCCTGTATTTAAAGATGTATCAAAACAAGCTGGAATAACAATTGAAGGATTCGGACTAGGACTTGCAATAAGTGATTTAAATCAGGATGGATGGCCGGATATTTATGTTTGCAACGATTACCTGTCGAATGATTTATTATGGATGAATAACAGGGACGGAACATTCACCAACAGAATAGGTAGCGCTATCAAACACCAGAGTAATTCGGCGATGGGGAATGATGTTGCAGACATTAACAACGACGGGCTTCAGGATGTGTTAACATTAGACATGATGCCTGAAGACAATTACCATCGCAAAATGATGCATGTGCCTGCTACTTACGACCGCAGAGAATCGGAAACCAAGTTAGGTTACCAGCAGCAGTCAATGCGAAATATGCTGCAGGTAAACCAGGGGTTTAAAGAAAATGGAGATCCTTACTTTTCAGAAGCGGGCTATTACGCTGATATTTATTGTACCGATTGGAGCTGGTCTGCACTAATGGCCGATTTTGATAATGACGGATACAAGGATATTCATATTACAAACGGGTTTGTCCGGGATCTCACCAATGGAGATTTTATTTCATTTCGCCAGCGATTGTACAATACAAAAGTTGTATCCGATCAGCAATACATCCGTCAATTAATGGAGGAACTGGCTAAAATACCAGGAAGAAAAATCAAAAATTATTTTTATAAAAATACTGGTCAGCTAAATTTTATTAATAAAACGGAGGACTGGGGAATTTCTACAACAAGTTATTCCAATGGTGCAGTATATGCAGATTTAGATAATGACGGCGACCTCGATATGGTGACAAATAATATAAACGATGTGCCATTTGTTTTAAGAAATAATCTTATTAAAGATAACAAGCTACCCATTGCAGATAGCATAAATTTTTTGCAAATTAAGTTAAAGGGAAACGATCAAAATTTAAATGGGTTGGGTTCCATGATCAGATATGCAATGCATGGAAATATACAAATGGTAGAACAAAATCCTTGCAGGGGTTTTATG
>JBBQEA010000127.1:0-14978 GCA_038320245.1 Chitinophagales bacterium
TTACCTATGTTTTGTTGCAGGCGCTAAAGGGCGAAGCAGCTTCTAATAAAATGATTACCGTAAATGGGTTAAAAAACTTTTTGCAAATACAGGTTCCATTGCTGATGAAGAAGTACAATGGTGCTGCACAGTACCCGGCGAGCTATGGCTTTGGTAATGATTTTCCGGTGGAGATTGTGAAATAAAATTTGGAATAATGTATAAATATCTTTTCTGCTTGGTGCTTGGTTATGGATATTGCCAATACGCTTTCGCACAAACAGGCAATATGGTAATACCAGATGGCCATGCTATGGGTATAGAAAAAATGTTGCTTTCTTCAGATGGCAAGTATTTGTACACCGCCAATTATCAAAAGATTATTATGTGGGATGTAAAGCAGCACATACAACTATATAGCTTTAGCTTGAGTGCAAAAATAAGTTCTACAATAGCCGTCAGTTCATTCATCCTAAGCAACGACGGAAATTATGTAGCCGCTACAGGTAGCTTTGGTATTAAGTGTTTTTCAACCACTACAGGTAAAACGGTCTTCAATAAAAATGGCCTTAATTATTCCGCGACTTTTTCTTCCGATAGTAAGAAAATATATTATACGGGAGATATGATGGATACTAAAACATATAAGTCGATCTCCGGAATATTATCTACTGATTTACTTACTTTAAATACAGAGCCTTTATTTAATTGCATTGATTACGGCAATTGCAATTATAAAAAGTTTGAGTTGCTGAAAAACGGAATAGTAATGCTGACGCACCCAACCGGCTGGCAGATAGCGGACTTAGACGCAAAAAAAATTATTTTTACTGCAACCGTAGATACTAAAACAGTCAATTTTGGAACTGTCGAAGAGAAAGTATTTTTCCCTATACCTAACACAGATTTGATTGTAGCTTCAGAGAAAAAAAAGGGCGAAGTTTATGCCCAGCTTATTTTTTACAATGCATTTTCTGGTGAAAAAGTATTTTCAAGAACAATTGGTAATAAATGGAAAATTATACCTGGAATAGATGGCAACAGAATATTGTTGGATGCGGGGCCTTTTTCAGAACAGGTAGAATTAATTGATACAAAAAGTGCAAACACTTCCATAAAAAAATTTGATAAAACAGCATTGAAGTTATTTGAAGGAGAAATATTAACTGCAGGTATTTTAACTGACAAAAACAAACGTATCTTTTTTCACTCAGGCGGAAATATAAATGAAATGGATTTACAATCACAAAAAACATCCACTAGTTTTAAAGGAGAGATAGTCACTCTGCCTGTCTCAATAAATTATGAACACAACCAACAAAACGAACAATTGCGTTTAATTGCAGATAATAAAAATTATGTGACAATAGATTTAAAACGGATGGTGGTTGAGAGAAATATTTCTGTAAACAACCCCGACAATCAATACCTTGAAGTAAATTTTAGCCCTACCGGCGATACCCTTTCTGTTGATGGTAGTGGCAATGGTTTTTTTTATGGGGTTAAAAGTGGAAAGAAAACAACCATTAGCCCGTCACTTTTTGGTGAATCACCATTTGAAAGCAATCCGAGGCCTAACGTTTTTTTTGGCAGGGAAGGCAAATTTGCATATGCTGTAAAAAACACAAATGCCAATAGTGGCGATGCTCAGAGTGTTTATCAAATAAATCTTGCTACCAATACCAATAAAAAAATAGCCGACCTCCAGCACAACCTTGATATTGATACCAGGCAGGATATAATTACAGGATACGATAGAACCTCCACCAGCTTTATTGTTAAGTGCTGGCAGCTATCTACCGGCAAACAAATTTTTACTAAAACTATACCTCGTAAAGGGGAAGAACCAAAACTGATAGCCGCAAGATTGTTTGATACACAATCAAAAATAGCGGTGTTAGGTTTGCGGTATCTACAGGTATTTAATATGTCCGATGGAAAACTGCTGCGTTCTACCGACGAGTCTTTATTATCATTAGAAAATGATTTTATCATCAATCACAATGCCAGTATTATAACAGAAATAAATGGCACCGGGATGTTGTCGTTACAAGATAGTTTGTTAAACCGTAGGTATTCAATTCAGGCACACGATGGAAGCATCAACAAGGCATACTATTCTAACAACGATAGTCTGATTTATACTGCAGGCAGTGATAACACCATAAAAATATTCAGAACCACTACAGGTAAAATAATTGGTACGTTGTATATTTTTAAAGATTCTAAAGACTTTGTTTTTGTTGACTCAACCGGGCGTTTTGATGGAACACCCGAAGGCATAAAAAAGCTATATTATTTAAAAGATAGAAAAGTTATTACGCTGGATAAAGTGTATGAAAAATTTTATACGCCCAATTTGTACCAGCGCCTACTGAATGGAGAAATTTTTGACCCCATCAACATCATCATCAAAGGAACACCAAAAGTAAAAATTGCCTACGCCGAAGCTACCCGTAATTTGGAGGTAGAAGAAGATGTGCCTACCTATCAAAACAAAACCGGCATTGCAGATATTGTGGTAAATGCCACTACCGAAGATGATACTATTGATGAAATACGTTTGTTTCACAATGGTAAAATTGTAACACTTACTACCCGTAATTTAATCGTAGCGGATAACGAAGGCGGTTCTCAAACAAAAAAATACCAGTTGGCATTGCTGCCCGGCACCAATAATATACGAGCCATCGCATTAAACACACAACGTACGGAAAGTGATGCTGATGAAATTTTTGTAAACTATAACACAGCTTCCAATAACTCACCGGCAGTAGTAAAACCTGTCAATAACAACGCAGCAGTTGTTTCATTAATAAACAAAGACGCCACCCTGCATTTAATTGTGGTAGGCATCAATGAATACCAGAATAAATCCATGAGCTTGAATTATGCCATGGCAGATGCGACAGCATTTAAAGAAGAAGTGGAGAAGGATGCCAAGACAATTTTAGGTAACATCAAAACCTATTTTGTAACCAACAATACGGCAGACAAAGCAGGCATTACTGATGCTTTTAAGCAAGTGCAACAAAATGCCAAAGCACCGGATGTATTTATTTTTTATTACGCAGGCCATGGTGTAATTGGCAAAGATAAAGAATTTTATTTGGTACCTACCGATGTTAGCGATTTAAAAAATGTACAAACCGAACTCGAGCAAAAAGGTATCGCTTCCAAATTGCTACAGCAATACGCCATCGACATACAGGCTCAAAAGCAGTTGTTTATTTTGGATGCCTGCCAAAGCGCCGGTGCATTTGAAAAATTATTAAGCAACGATGGTGACCAGCAAAAATCGATAGCCGTAGTATCCCGTAGCACGGGTACCCATTGGATGGCAGCAAGCGGTGCCATGCAATACGCCAATGAGTTTTCATCCCTTGGTCATGGAGCGTTTACCTATGTTTTGTTGCAGGCGCTAAAGGGCGAAGCAGCTTCTAATAAAATGATTACCGTAAATGGGTTAAAAAGCTTTTTGCAAATACAGGTTCCATTGCTGATGAAGAAGTACAATGGTGCTGCACAGTACCCGGCGAGCTATGGCTTTGGTAATGATTTTCCGGTGGAAGTGATGAAGTAAATGGATTGATGAGAATTGAATAATAAAAACATTTTGGCACTTAGCAAATTTTAAGATTTCGTAAGCCTGCGATTATTCCATTTTCCCAAAAGCCTGTTCTAAATCCTTTATTAAATAATCCGCATCTTCCAATCCCACATACAACCGCATCATGCGATGGTCTTTATTGGATGCATCAAAATCTTCGGGTTTAATTCCGGCACATTTTGGAATGATTAAACTCTCGTGCCCACCCCAGCTTACCGCCATCATAATGTGTTGCAGGCTTTCACAGAAACGTTCTATCTGTTCCACCGTTTGGGCTTTTACGCAAAAACTCAGTAAGCCGCAGGCACCCTGCATTTGCTTTTTGGCAAGCTCAAGCTGCGGAAAGTTTTCATCAAAAGGAAAAAACAAATTTTCGACTAAAGGATGTTTTTTCAGGTAGCCTATTACCTTGGTTGTTGTTTGTGTAATATGGCTTAAACGCATGGGCAAAGTACGTAAACCACGTATCAACAACCAGGCATTAAACGGCGAAATACCGCTGCCGATATTCATGTATTCGCTGTTGAAAATTTGTTCAATCATTTTGCTGCTGCCGCTTAAAACACCGGCAACTGTATCACTGTGTCCGCCAATATATTTGGTGGCAGATTGCAGCGTTAAGTCAATGCCATATTCAATGGGCCGCTGGTAAATGGACGTGCAATAACTGTTGTCGCAAATGGTGATGATTCCCTCGGCTTTTGCCAGCTCTGCAACTGCCTTTAAATCTTGCAACGCAAAGTCCCAACTGTTAGGGCTCTCCAGATAAATAACCGTTGTGTTAGGCAAAATAGCCCGTTCAAAATTTTCAATATCCCGGCCATCAATATAAGAAGTGCTGATGCCAAACCTTGGCAAAATATCATTGAACATTTTTTGAGCCCAGGTATAAGGCTTGTCAACAGAAACTATATGATCGCCTGTTTTTACATTGGCCAGCACCGCCGCAAAGATGGCAGCAGCGCCACTATTGAATACAAGACAATCTTCTGCAGCATCCAATGCGGCTAATTTTTTACGGAGAATATCAACAGTTGGGTTGCGCCCACGGCTGTACAGGTAAGTGGAATATTCATCTGCAAATGCCTTACGCATATCATCCACTTTGTTGAACACAAAATTGCTGCTTTGTATAATGGGCGGGGCTACGGCATTAAAATAATTTTCTCTGTCTTCGGCCAGTTCGTTGATGATGTAGGATATGTCCATTAAGAATGGTTAAGTACTTTTTTATCAATATTGTTTTTAATTGCTTCTGCTACAAATTGATTTAATGACATGCCGTTTTTTAAGGCGGTATAGATAGCATGGTAGTGCAACTTTGGTTCAATACTTATATTAAAAGACCCTTTAACCGATTTGTATGGCTCTTTGCCGGCCTCGAAACAAAGAACTATATAATCATTTACAGCTTGCTGAAATACTTTTTTTAATTCTTTTACAGAACTACCTTCAAAAGTTACAAGGTCATCGATACCTTCAATCTTTCCATAAAAACATTCATCTGTATTACTGTAATTTACAGAGCCAATGAATTCTTTATATTCAATAATATTTTGTGTCATAATTTATTCTGTGCTTTTAATTCATCAATAATAAATTCTAGAGCATAGGCTTTTATTATATTTTGAGGATGTGGCTTATGAATCCTTATTATGTGTTTACTCTCTTGTTGTATAAATGCTACTCGTGATCCTGAAGTTTTACCTTTATTTGATTCTATATACCCCAATCCGATTAAAACAGTCCTCAATTCGTCGTAAGTAAAGTCTTTAGGCTTTTTTAATAACCGATCTTTTAATTTATCAAATTAAGACATATTTTTTATTTTGCAACTAATTTTCAGTTGCTGATTGTGTGATTATAGAAGTTTATAACCTTAAAATTAAGTGCCAGTAATAAAACCAATATTATTGCCGAAAGGATCCGTAACTATTGCTGTTTCAATGCTGCCGCCTACATTACAAATGGGAGCAAAAATTGTAGCACCAATTGAAACTGCTTTTTCAACTGCAATATGTATATCTGTAACCCTCCAGAAAGTTACGGTATGGTTACCTGCGCCGATATTATCCAGGTCAGGATCAAGCCCCAGCTCAAAGCCATTTATGTTGAATCCCACATAAAATGCCTCGTCAAAATAAGGCTGAACATTTGTAAGGTTGCAATACCATTCTTTGGCTTTTGCAAGATCCTTTACGTGATAAATGACAGTTCCAGGTTGCAGTAACATTTTAAGCTGAAGTTTTTCGGTGAGCTAAAAAATAGATCAATACAAAAGCTGAAAGTACAGCAATACCAATTAGTGCAGCTGAAGGATCTGCAATGGTAATGCTTACACCAACAAATAAATAAGCTGCCATAAATATCAACGGCAATAATGGGAATAATTTCATTTTATAAATACCGGTATCATCCAGGTGTTTTGTTTTTTTGCGAAACCAGAAAATGGTAGCACTGCTCAACACCATACCAAAGCAATCAAGGAAAATTGTAAAGGTTAATATTTTTTCAAACTGCTGAGAAAAAAATAAGATGACCAGGCACATTGCGGCAAATATGGTAAGCGAAAATGGAAATACGCCTGTTTTTTCATTTCGCCTGGCAAATACATTTGGCAGGCTATTGTCGTCGCCCATTGCATACATTACCCTTGGGTTACTCATTAGCAGGCCATTTACATAAGAGAGCACGCCCAAAAAAAGAAATACAGAAAAAATAGTAGCACCTGTTGATCCAAAGATTTTATCTATCACCACATAGGCTATTTCTTTTTCTCCTTTCATTTGCTGAAAACCCACCAGCTTGTAATAACTAAGGTTTACCAAAAGGTATAAAATGATGATGATAAAAATTCCTATAAAAATTCCTTTGGGGATTGTTTTTGCCGGTCTGTCCACTTCATTACCAAAGTTGATGGTTTGCTGATACCCGCCATAAGTAAATGAAACTGCTATGAGACTTACGCCAAGGCTTTTAATCCAATCTGGGAAACCGGTTGACTCGGGGGCGATAAGCTGGCTGGTTGTTTGTACTGCATAATGTTGAGGAAAAAACAACGCAGCAATCAACACTACTACCATGGTAATTTTTATTATCATCAATATATTCTGTACAGTGGAACTCATTTTGAGCCCTTTTAAATTGATGATGTAAAATACGATAATGGCTACACAGCTTACAAGGGCTTTATCAATATCCGTCCAGGCACCGGGAAATAATTTTAATAAATAGCCGCTGCCAATAAGGGCTACACCGCTAAGGCTGGCAGCATTGCTAACCAATATTAAACAGTTAATGGCAAAGGCAATGCTGGGATGATAGGCTTTTGCAAATACTTTGTAATAGCCACCTGTTACAGGATAGCGGCTGCCAATTTCTGCATAGGTCAGTGCTCCACACAATGCTACAATGCCGCCAACAATCCATGCGCTGAAATATACAGAAGGTGCAATTGCATCTTTAGCACTGGTAGCCGCCGTTCTAAAAATGCCCATGCCAATAACAAGACCTACCACAATCATGGTAAAAGAAAATAGATTCAGTTTGTTAGTTTTTGTAACCATGCTTGGAAGATAGTATAATTTTTGAAAGACGGAAAATTTCATGCTGTTCAATCCAAATTACTTTTTAAATAAAAACGAAATCATCTAAATTAAACGGGCATAATAATCTGGTAATACAAAATGCAGGTAAACTTTATTTTTCGCAGCAACCAACTTGCACAATCATATTCTATTAATTTTGCACAAAATATTATTAGTATGAAAAAAGTATTTCAATTAGCCGTATTATTAATTGCACTGTTACCCGTAATTGGGTCTGCACAAACAAAATCTGCTGGTTGGCCGGAGATGAAAACATTTCACTCCTATATGGCTGCCACTTTTCACCCTGCCGAAGAGGGAAACCTAACACCATTAAGAGAAAAAGCCGACAGTCTTTATAATGCTGCCAAAAACTGGCAGGCATCTGCAATACCCTCCAATTACAAACCAACAGAAACTACCGCAGCATTAAAGAAACTGGTAAAGCAATGTGCCAGTATCAAAAAATATGTTGATGCCAAAATGAGTGATAAAGATTTAACGCATGAGATAAACGAGGCGCATGAAATTTTTCACAACATTGCCGGCGAATGTAAAAAGGCAGATGAATAAATGAAATAAAAGTTCCTTAACAAAAGCCACTGCCATTCAGTGGCTTTTGTTTTTACCTACCAGCATTGTATAGATTAATAGTACTTTACTAATTAGGCCGTCACCTAAAACTTCTAAACCACTAAACCATCTAAACAGAGATTATGGAAAGACTTGTACACAATTAAATTACCTGACTATTTATAATTTGGCAGATGAAAATTATAATGGCACATTTGCACCGATGTTGGTTTCTCCGCCTCAGGCGAAGGATTAAAAGGGAAGTCCGGTGAAAGACCGGCGCTATCCCCGTAGCTGTAAGGAATAGGTGAATGGTGAATTGGCAATGGTGAATTTTTAGAAGTTTTCATTGTTTTGTAATTTCCATTTACCATGTTGAGTCTTCATACCACTGTTGTAAATAGACGGGAAGGTGTTCAACATAAGCCAAGCCAGAAGACCTGCCAGTAATCACATTTATCATTCACGGCTTTCGGGTGAAAGGCATGGAGTGTAAGCGCTGCAAGGCATTTATATTTCACGGTTTTGGTGTGTACACCAATTACTAATTTTCCACGGAAGCAGTTACAAAAACATTTTCTGTAAAATGAAAAAGAAAATTTTTATTGTGGCTGCTGTTATCTTCAGCAACCAATTGCTGGCGCAACAAAAATACGCCACTGCAACAAACACAGACAGTACAAAAAGTTTAGATGAAGTGGTGGTTACCGCCAACAAGTATCCACAAAAACAAAGTAGTACCGGTAAGGTGCTAACCGTAATTACCCAAACACAGTTACAAAACAATACCGGCCGAACGCTGATGCAGGTGTTAAATGAACAAGCCGGAGTAATTATCAACGGATCGCAAAATGCACCAGGCACCAATCAAACAGTATACATGCGTGGCGCAGCAGCTGCCAATACATTGATACTGGTGGATGGAGTGCCTGTGAATGATGCTGCAGGCATTACGGGTGCATTTGATCTCAATCATTTTGCAATTGACCAGATTGAACGGGTAGAAATTCTAAAAGGAGCACAGTCTGTTTTATATGGCTCAGATGCAGTGGCAGGTGTTATCAACATCATTACCAAAAAACAAAACGGTAATAAAAAAGTTGGATTTAATGCAGTTGCATCAAGTGGAACTTATGGGACTTTCAAAAATACCGCTGGCATTTCAGGCGTGGTAAATATTATTACCTATAATTTGCAATATTCAAAATTACATAGCGATGGTTTTTCTGCTGCCCAGGATATTGCTGGTAATAAAAACTTTGATAAAGATGGTATAAACCAGGATGCGATTGGATTAAACATTACCGCAAAAGTAAGTAAAACATGGCAACTGCGTTTCACCGGTCGCTACGATAAATACAAAGCGGATGTTGATGATGATGCATTGATAGACGATAAGAATAATATAATTGAAAATAAAAACTGGCAGGCGGGGTTACATTCATTGTACCAGTTTACTAAAGGAACTGTCACTGTAAATCTTAACCTGAATAATACCATTCGTAAACTGGATGACGCAAAAAATATTCCTGACGATCCGAACGATTACGATCCATACAATGCTACTTATAAAGGCAATTCTCTTTTTGGAGAAGCTTATACCAATTTGAATTTGCACCAACATATAGGGTTATTATTTGGTACTGATTTTCGCAAACAAAAAGCCAATATCCAATCTACTTACGGCAACCTGGGCGATGACAGTCTGCATGCCTCACAAGTGAGTGGGTATACCTCTTTTCTATTAAAATCTCTGGGTGGTTTTAATGCAGAAATCGGTGCCCGGTTTACCAATCATACGGCGTTTGGAACTGCCCTTACTTATTCCATCAACCCATCTTACCTCATTAATAAAAAACTTAAGTTATTTGCCAATATTGCATCAGGCTTTAAGGCACCAACCTTATACAATCTGGCTTCGGAATATGGCAATAAAAACCTGAAACCAGAAAAATCTAATTCTTACGAAACCGGTATACAATATGCCAATATTGGTAATAATATTAACGTGAGGGTTACTTATTTTAACCGAACAATTAAGGATGTAATTATTTTTAAATCTTTGTTTGACCCACCTTATGGGCAATATGACAATGCAGATAGACAAAAAGATAATGGCTTTGAATTGGAAGCAAGTTTTCATCCTTCGGTAAAGTGGAGTATAACGGCTAACTATGCTTTTGTGAATGGTAAAATTGAAACAACATCGCAGGGTAAGGACACCAGCTTTTACAATTTGTACCGCAGGCCAAAAAATGCTATTAATACAACCATTGGTTATCAGACTACCAAAAAGCTATACACCAGCATCGGTTTTCGGTGGGTAGATAAAAGGCAGGACGTTTATTTTAATCCAAACACTTTTAAAACAGAAATTAAAGACTTAAAAGCATATTACAATGCAGACGTTTACTTAGCTTACGAGGCTTCACCTGCAGTAAAAATATTTGTTGATCTCCGCAATGTTACCAACCAGTTATACTTTGATTTGTATGGCTATAACAGTCGTCGGTTTAATTTTATGGCAGGCATTAATGTGACCCTGTAGGAAAGATTTTGATTAAATAATTTGAAATAATAGGTGCTGATTACAAAAAGAGTTTTTATAGATTTTATAGTAATGGCACCTATTGTTTTTTTACTCCTGAAATTTAATCTCTTAATTCACCGAAACAAAAGAGAGAAGCCTTAGACGTATTCTTTAACTTTGGTTTTTGTTTTCAATATTAACTACAGAAATACCATGCATTTAAAGCCGGCCTTTTTTATTGTATTCGTTTTACAACTTTTTTTTATTACACCTGCATTTAGCCAATATATTTTTAAGGGAAAAATAATCAGTAATGATTCAGTCCTTTTACAGGGGGTAAGTATTGCGGTTAATCAACGGGTAATCTCTACTTCCGGCAGCAACGGTACTTTTGAATTCAACAGCAAAACAGACAGTATCAATATCAGTTTTTCATCCGTAGGTTATCAAACTGTGAGTGATGTTTATGGAGCTGCTGAAAATATGCTCATCATACTCATCCAATCAACTTCACTTTTAGAAGAGGCTGTGGTAAAGGCTTATGAGGGTAATACGGCTTTAAAAAATATGTCTGCAACAATAAGTATTTTAAATAAAGCCGATTTGGAGCGATACAGTAATACAAGCATCGTGGCTGCAGTAAATACCGTTCCCGGCGTGAAGATGGATGAACGCAGCCCGGGCAGTTATCGCCTCAGCATTCGGGGTAATTTACTGCGGAGTCCATTTGGTGTACGCAACATAAAAGTTTATTGGAATGGCATACCGTTTACCGATGCTAACGGTAATACTTACCTCAACCAGGTTGGCTTTAATAACGTTGGCAAAATGGAAATACTAAAAGGCCCCGGTGGCAGCATGTACGGTGCAGGAACAGGGGGTGTTGTTTTGCTGAGTACCCGCAACCCGGTTAGTAATGAGCATAGTATTGTATTGAATGCCTTGGCCGGCAGTTATGGTACCTATGGCAGTGATATGGCCTATAAAAAAAGTACGGATAACAGCAATACATCGCTAAGCTATGCACAGCAGCAAAGTGATGGCTGGCGCAATCATACTAATATGCGTAGAAATGTAGCTAACTACACCGGCAGTTTTACCATCAGTAAAAAGCAAACCATTCATACCAATATTTTTTATAGCGATTTGTATTACCAAACACCAGGTGGTATTACAAAAAGACAAATGGATTCTGCGGCACAACAATCAAGACAAGCCAGCGGACCATTTAGAAGTGCAGTTACTCAGCAAGCAGCTATTTACTTAAAAACATTTTATGCCGGCTTTGCAAATGAATATAATTTTAATGATCGATGGAGTAATGTTACCAGTGTTTACACCAGTCATACACAATTTAAAAACCCCAGCATATTAAACTACCAACGCAAAACGGAGCAGGGCATTGGCGGAAGAAGTGTAACACAATTCCATCGCAACAATTTTACGTTTCATGCAGGTGGCGAGTACCAATATGGGTTTACTTCTACAAGAACTTTTGGCAACCAATCGGGTGTACCGGATACCTTACAATTTGATGATGAAATAGCCGCTACGCAATACAATTTATTTGCACAGGCCGAAATTAAGCTGCCTTATAACCTGTCGCTAACGGGAGGACTTAGTTATAATAATTTCGGCTATGGATTTACCAGGTTAAATAAACGGCCGGTCAATGAAACCAGCAAAACTTTCAATCCGGTGTTGGTACCACGTATTGCTGTGATAAAAAAATTGGGTAGTAAGTACAGTTTATATGCTACTGTTAGTAAAGGGTACGGCCCGCCAACCATTGATGAAATAGTTCCACCCGCCGGCATTTTTAATACCACATTAAAAGCAGAAAATGCTACCAATTTTGAAATTGGGGCAAGGGCAGAAATTCCGGAAAAATTATACGTTTCTGCTGCGTACTATTTTCTACAATTGAACAATACCATTGTTTCAAGAAGAGACAATAGCGGTGCAGAATATTTTGTAAACGCTGGAAATACCAACCAACAAGGGTTTGAATTGGCTGTTACTTATTATCCTATAAAGAGTACAGGTAATTTTATAAAGGATTGTAAACTTTGGGTGAACTATTCCAACATGCGGGCTAAGTTTGATACTTACCAGCAAGGCAACAACAATTACAGCGGAAACAAACTCACCGGTACTCCGCCCAATGTATTTGTGTCAGGTGCCGACATACTTACTAAAATTGGTTTGTATGCGAATGCCACGTATAGTTTTACAGATGCAATTCCATTGAATGATGCCAATACTTTTTTTGCTACCCAATACAATTTGTTGTTTGCAAGAGTGGGGTATAAATTAACATTGAGCAAGAGGATAACATCAGAAATTTATGGTTCATTTGATAAATCATTCAATACTCCCTACAGCCTCGGTAATGATTTGAATGCAGCTGGAAATCGTTATTTCAATCCATCGGCGCCGCAAAATTTTACGGGTGGATTAAAGCTTCAGTTTAATCTATAAAAATCTATACATGGAAAAGTGGCCAACAGCACATCAAAAAGCTACGCAACAGCCTTAGTAAATTATTTTTATCTAACTATATTGATTTCATGGAGATATATCTTATAAGGCATACGACCCCATTGGTGGCAAAAGGAGTTTGTTACGGGCAAACAGATTTAGATGTTACAGAAACATTCGTTACGGAAGCCAATATCATCAAAGCACATTTACCTTCAACTATTCAGCAGGTTTACAGCAGCCCCTTACAACGTTGTACCAAATTAGCTGCACACTTATTTCCTGAAAAGGATATTTTATTGCAAAGTGAGCTGATGGAAATTAATTGTGGCAGTTGGGAGATGAAACGTTGGGACGATATACCCCGTGAGGATATAGAACCATGGATGAAAGATTTCGTCAACATTCGTACGCCACAAGGGGAGAATTATTTCGATTTGTACAGCAGGGTAAATAGTGTTTTTGAGAAGATTACGCTAAAGCCTTTGCCGGCGGCTATTGTAGCACATGGCGGCGTGCTTCGTAGTATTTTATCTTACATTACCAACACAGCAATCATTGATTCTTTCAACGTATTTAACCTGCACTATGGTTGTGTTATAAAAATTGAAACTGTCAATGGTAACAGGCAGCATAGTATGCTCAGCAATATTGTTCATGATAAGGAAACACACAAGCCAACTGGTTTTTAGCAGGTTGATATGTTGAAAATGTATATTTGCTGAAATTTTTTACAAATGAATTTCCAGGAAGTTGCCTTCAACGAAATATTAACGGTAACATTTACCTTGTTTGCCGTAATTGATGTGGTAGGTTCTGTACCTATCCTGGCTTCATTAAGGCTAAAAATGGGCGGTACTATTCGTTCCACCCAGGCAACGCTGGCCTCTGGCGGGTTGATGATTTTATTTTTATTTTTAGGAAAACAGTTTCTGGGTTTATTGGGTCTTGATGTAAAATCATTTGCGGTTGCAGGTAGCATTGTGATTTTTATATTAGGGTTGGAAATGATATTAGGACATGAATTTTTTAAACCAGATAACAATCCCAAAAGTGGGAGTGTGGTGCCCATTGCTTTTCCATTGATAGCGGGTAGCGGTACGCTTACTACCATCATGAGTTTAAAAGCAAACTACGCAGATGTTAATATCCTGGTCGGTATCATCATCAACTGTATAGTAATTTACCTGGTACTAAAATCCTTAAAATGGATAGAGCATTTTTTGGGCCCCAACGGAATGACGATTATAAGAAAGTTTTTTGGCGTAATATTGCTCGCAATTGCAGTAAAAATATTCGGTAGCAATATTCAGAATTTTGGAAAGTAATTGTAGAGGGTTGATGGGAGCTGAATATGGTTTAAAGTGGTTGAATGTGGTTTCAGGAATGGTTTAAATTGGTTGAATGTGGTTTAAGGAATGGTTTAAGGTAGTTGAATGTGGATTAAGAAATGGTTTAAGTTGGCTGAATGTAGTTTAAGGTGGTTGAATGTGGTTTAAGGTGGTTGAATTTTAAACAACATTGAACTCTTCAAACAACATTAAACCCTTCAAACAAAATTCAATCCTCCAAACAGCATTCAAAAATAAAAGGTCTTGTCGTACAATGGATAGTATAAGAGTTTCCGAAGCTCCAGATCCAGGTTCGATTCCTGGCAGGACCACATAGTTTTTTACCGCCCTTATGTTGGCTAAAGACAGGCGTACCCTGCATGCCAGCCAATTTGTGGTGGCGCCATCCACCGATCATTTCAGGAAAGTAAGCGTTGTTCAATTTCATGCCAGGAGTTTACCCTGGTATGTCTTCCGGGGCTAGCCATTATATTGTGTGGTTGCGTAAATAGCAAGGTTTCACCGCTGAAAATATCGAGGTTTTTAAAATGATCATCAATCATAATGTCGGCCTTGATTATTTCTTTCGATCCACAAAAAACAATTTGTTGCCAGGTAATAAAAGGGAAATGTATTGTTAGCCATGATTTTTTTTCTGGTAAACTTGCCGGAAATTCCATGGCGGCAGAAACTACAAATAATTCGTAGCGTTCATTTAACTTTTGCATTACAGCCTGGCTGTTTTCTATAACTGGTGCATCAAGAAAAAATCCCGGGCTGTTTACATATTTCCTTGCATTTAAAAAGGCTGCTTTTTCGGGCTTTCCATCAATTGCTGCAGAGGTTAATACCTCTCCAAATTCTGCTGCATGCATTTGTATAAACTG
>JBBQEA010000128.1:0-14968 GCA_038320245.1 Chitinophagales bacterium
TCTAAAAGCTTCCTGAAATCTTTATATTGCTTTGGAGGCTTACCCTGGATCTTTTCAATGTCGGCGGTTCTTTCTGTAAGTACTGCATCATCTACATCACAAACAGCTGCGCATTCTACTCCCGGTTGTTTCAGCGCCTGCCTCAAATCCGCCATTCCCTGCCCCCGTGCTCCTATAAGTCCCAGCACGATCTTATCACCTACAGCAATTTTTTTAGAAGTGTTTTGCGCCCGGGCAGGTTTTACAAATCCCGGTATTGCGGATGCAGCAATAATTTTTGCGGTATCCGATATAAATCCTCGCCTGTCATTTGCCATAGTTATTTTTTAAAAATTATTTCAAAAGAATATTCTTTGCCAACAAATTACTAAAAAGGTACGGATCGCTACATAAGGGTCGAAGTGGTTTTTCTTAATGATGTTAATGTTATTTATACAATGTAATAATAATTGTTGCTGGCAGCAGATTTACTTCATTGCTATTTACCATTCCGTAATCCTTTGCATCATCACTCACTGATGTAGTTATCTTCGAAAACTGCGATGGCAAACTATTTCCATTTAATGCCATCGCCATTGGGTGAATCATTATCATTAATCTAAATTACCGATGTGGTATTATTGGTATCATTTTGAAATGTCAATACATAAATATTATTGCCTTCAGCCGTGCTGGCATCTCTTCTAACAGCGCCAGGCCAGATATATTTGTAAATATTTTTTTCACGTTGTGTAGCGTTAATATGAATTTAATGACAATGGTTATAAAACTAAAATAGATTAATTCAGCCCAATAGCCGTACTGTTCTATACTGGATACTTTTCAAGCCGTACTTAGATGCCGGTCGCTTTAATTTATTACTTCAGAAATTTTAATCATGAAAGTCCTTTCAAAAGCAAGATTCTTCGGCAGCGTAAATTGTACACCATTTCTAACAGGAGTTACTCCTATGGTTGTATGATCTCCCAGAAGAATCGCTTTTGCTTTGCCGGTTATTTGGCAATCCGGGATGATAACAGTTCTATTCTTTGGAACGCTGAAGAAATAAATATAAAGCGAACTATCTTTTTTTGTAAACCTTAATTCTGTTTTGTCTTCCAGCATAAGGGAAGGCTTTATCCAGGGTTTAGTATCGTAAATACCCTCGCCATTAATTTGTAACCATTTTCCTAAATCTAATAAAGGCTTCAATTGATTTTCAGGAATGCTTCCATCTGCTTTTGGGCCTACATTAATTAATAAGTTTCCATTCTTGCTTACTATATCCACGAGCATATTTATTAATTGATCTGAAGTAATAAGATGTTCCTTTTTCTCTGCCTGGTTGTAGCCAAAAGAATGCCCGATGCCTCTACAGCTTTCCCATTTATTTTCCGTGATACTATCCAGCACTACATACTCCGGTGTGGAATAATACATCGCCTTATCAGATCGTCTCCATCTGTCATTTACGACAGCATCGGGATTTGCATTAAAGCACTCTGCAAAGATCCCTGCCACATCTCCGTTCCCAGGATAGTTAACATCGTTCCATAAAATATCAGGTGAATATCTATGTATCAATTCATAGTACTGGGCATCAGCATAAGCAGTGTATGCAATAGACTTGGGCATGCTTTCAAAAAGATCGGGCCATAGATTTGTGATAGGGCTTCTGTAAAACGTCCAGTCTAATCCGCCAGAGTAATAAACGCCAAATTTCAATCCTTTCTTTCTTACTGCCCTCGCTACTTCTCCTGCAAAATCTCGTTTACTGGTAATTAGTTCTTTTGCAAAAAAAGGGTTTGGAACGGTGGAAGGATACATCACATAACCATCATGGTGTTTGGTGGTAAAAACTACATATCGTGCCCCGATTTTATAGAAAATATCAGCCCATGAATCTGCGTTCCATTTTTTTGTTTGCTCACTTAAAGAATCAGCAAAAGAGTAATAATTATAACCGGCTCCATATATTTTACCGTGGTGGAGCTGCGTAGGCGAACCACTAATTTTCAATGTATTTAAGTACCACTCTGCATACGGATTATTTTTATAAAATGCGTACCAGTCTTTTACCTTATCCGGCGTAGCAAAAGATGGAGCCCAGGCAGGTACAGAGTATAAGCCCCAATGAATGAAGATGCCCAGTTTTGCTTTACCAAACCATGCTGGTACAGCCCTTGAAGACAAAGACTCCCAGGTTGATAAATAGGTTTTTTGACTGTAACTTATATTGGTTAATAAAATTAAAATGGTAATAAAAAAATAGATAAGTCGTTTCTTCATCATTAAGAATTAATAGCTGCAACAATTTATACCAAAGAAAAGATGAAAGCTACATCGTAGAAAACTACAGGTAATGTATCACAAACGTTTTCGCTCCTCCGCTTGCCGTGCTAAAGTCTGCATAAGTTGATTGCTCTACAATTGATTGTTTAGATGCAATATTTTTATTGCCTTCAGTTACAGATTTCAGTTCTGCACCCTGCGGCAGTAATACATGAAATGATATTTTTTCTCCACCTATTGCAGCAGTAATGGTAATGGATTTTTTTATTTTGGATTGCACATACTTATAAGCAACATAGCCTTGTGATGCAGCAAACCGTATAGTGATTAAAATGGTATCCGCTTTTGTTGTTATCCATCTTGGAGCAATCATAGGCTGCATAAATGCTTCTGTACCTTTTGTGTTTTTTACACCTGCTAATCCTTCCACCATTGCAGACATAGCAGTGGCAGCAGCCCAATCGTCAGGACCGCCGAATGAAGTTGCTTTTATAGGAACATAATCTTGTTCATCAGCTAATGTAATACCAAGCACTGCATAGATGCCATCTCCTGCGGCTGCTTGCAAAATGATCTTACTTATTTTTTTCTGAGGCTGTGGATTGTTAATGGCGCACCAGCTAATCCCCACACCTTCACTCACATCATTTTTTCCATACCATGCTATACCCGAGTAATCTGTGCTTAATTCAGAAAACCACCAGTAAGCAAGATGTTTACCCATTTCAATATATTGCGGGACGATACTTCCATCATCATATAAAAATTTTACCAGGCCCACTACATTTTCTGACGCAGGTTTGGAGGAAGTGTGCAATAGATATATACATTTTGCAGAATCATTTATTGATACCTCTACTGATGAAGGAAAGCCTTTCTGATTTGAAACTGCCACCACAGCTTTTCGATTATTCTGAGAAGGATCAATCACGTTAAACCTTATACCGGCGAAGGTTTGCATACCAACCGGCAGATTGTGAAGATCGTCTCCCGACCGCTTTGTATTCATCCAGCCTAAAGAGGATTCATTCATCTTATTGGAAAGATCCATGTTTGCATACGCTGATAATTCAACAGGCTTATACACCGGCGGCGCAGGTGGCGGTGGAATAGAGCCGGTATAAGCAAACCAGATTTTGTTATCATATTTTTTACCTAATTCAAATAGCCGATTTAAAATATCTGTGGCATAGTTTTCATAACCATTTTCATAAGCGCCTTTGGACAGTTCGCCGGCTACGTGCCCGCCAACACCTCCATTCATATATTGCCATATTTCATTGTGCTGCCCAAACCCTTTTTGAAAAGGAGGATAGATTGCATACCATTCACCTGGTGATCCTACAGGTAAATTATTTTTTAAATTTAGATAAGTCTCAATGATAGCCTTGCTTTGCGCTCCACTTATATAACGGTTGATTGAGTAGGCGTTTGATTGTGCAATCTGTGATCTTTCATCTACTCCCAACTTTCTGTGCACGGTGGAGTCTTCATCAATAAAGTGAGTGAAGAAATTTCCGTTCCATGCCAGTTTATTTAAACGCTCTGTTACTTCATCGCCACGCGTTCTATACTTCGTTGCGGTAGTTCTATCGCCGCTATTTTCAAGCATTTCGGCTAACTGATAGCAGGCAGCGATATAGCCAGTATTGTCGCCAAAAAAAACACCGAATTTAGATTTTACCGGGTCAATGATCATGCTGTTGGTGATGCCAATGTCTGGCGTGTATTCATCTTCTACAGCAAAGTCCCAGCTATCGATTGTGTAAACACGTTTTAGTAATTGAAATCTTTTGCTCCAGCGTGCGGGATCATTAATAGTATAGTCGAGCGCCCGTTGCGCAGAGATAAGATTTTTTTTCATCCATTCCTGATCTCCATCACTTTTCCAGCAGGCATAGATAGTGTTTACATAAATGTACTCGGGGTGGTTTTCTGTAGGCTGTCTTACAAAAATTTTATCACCGATCTTTTTGCTGTAGCCCGAAAATTTATCACGGGTTAAAAAATAATCCGCATTTGGCATGTACTGTATAAAACTATAGATCATGCCATCTTCTCTTTGCGCCTGGCGCATAATATCAATCAGTTCTTTTCCATTTGGTAAAAAGTATTTTAACCCTTTCATGGTATGAAAATTATCAAGCACCCACGGCACAAAAACATGTGAGGTATCTCCATTCCAGGTTATCGGAAAAGTGCCTTCTTTTCTATCTGCAAACATGCCGTTATAAAACAGCCCAAACATTTTTTTGTAGTAGCCTCCATCATCAATATCAGTTCGTGCATCAACATCGAATGCAATAGAATCGGTGATCTTATTTTGCATGTTATACAGGCGGATTATATGTTTCCCAAGGGTGCCCGCAACTGTGAACGTAGTTATCTTTTTTACAGGAAGAGCGGCGTATTCCTTTCCTTTTCCGTCAAAAACTTTTATCGTATTTGCCCGTATATTGGTTAGTGCAAGCAGCTCTAATGGTCGTGCCGAAGTTACAGCAGTATTACCCCCATGTTGAAGGAGCTCGTCGTAAGAAAATAACACACCCTGCGCGTTCAACGCTACATTCAATGCAAGCAATAGAGACAAGCTGATCGCTGCTTTTTTAAACAAGCTTTGCTTATTTTTTTTTGAAGGACCCATTTTATTTTTTATGATGATCATTTTTTCTTAATGTTAAGAATGAAACCTCCGAAAAATATATAGAAGCCTGGATACGCCACGGAATACAGATAACGTTTGGAAGTCGCCAATAAATTTATACCTGCGTAACTGCAATTTCTTCCCGCTTTCAAAGATCGTGGAGACCACTCTCAGCCTTTTTTATATAAAGTAACCACGGACTTTCCCGGCATTGAAAATGCACCAAATGTATTTACAGTTCCATAATCTTTACAATCATCAGTAGCTGAAGTAACGTATAAAGAGAATTGCGGCGGTAAAGACGCCCCATTCAGTTTTATTATACGGCTTTCCGGATTATCATTTATAATAACAATTGTGTTTGTAGCGGCTACATTATTTTTAAAAGCAAGTGGAAAAACATTTGTTCCATCGGGTGCGGAAGATTTTATTCTTTCATCGCCAGGCCTTACATACCGATAAAAATTTTTCGATACAAAATAACGTTTGCTTTTTTCACCTGATGAAGACATCAATGAATAAGAATCCAGGGTTTGCTGGCTTAACTGCCAATGCAACCAGGCAGATACATTTCCAAAATTAATAGCCGTGTACATTGCTTTACTTAGGTCCATTGCGCCTTTCATATCATTGCTAAAGCCAGATGTTTCTGTCATCCATAAAGGCATATCGTATTGCGCTCCCCAACTGTACATCTTTTGCCACGTTAAGGCGTCAGGTGAATTAGCGGTTACTCCATCAAGGGCATAACCGTGCACCGCTATGATGCTGGTGTACTTGCGTGCAACAGGATCATTCAATGTTGGCAATACCATTCCCGACACGCCATCGAGATAGCCAATGTCTTCAGGTAAAAATATTTTTGTGGTTAAGCCATCATCTGCCAATCTTTTACCAACCACTTTTACCAGGTCTTTCATGGCATTTCCATCAAATACTGAAGATTCATAAGGCTCTGTAAACCTGGGTTCATTTTGAAGGCTTATAGCATAAATATCAATTCCGGTTTGCTGCTTTATAATTTTAATATAAGCTGCGCAACGCTCTGCAAATTCCTGGTACATATCTGTTCGAAGCTGGTTGTCGGAAGTTGTTGGGTTTGGATTGTAAGCAGGTGCTCCGGGTGCAACACCATTTACGTTATTATTAGTTTTCATCCATGCCGGGGCGCTCCAGATACTTACAATTAATTTATCTAATCCGGCGGCTTTCATATCTTTTAAATACTGAAAGTGATCTTTTATTGAAGTGGTTAAATCAAATTTACTGAAGTCCGTAACATTTGGATCACTGTTGTCATTTACTGCCTCAAAATCTGTAGGAACATTATCACGCAAAATCGTTAAGCCAAGATCATTGATAAGTGTATTTACAAAGGCCGCGCTGGTGAATGGGCCGCCGCTCCAGTAAACGTCCTTTGCTCCAAAGCCACCAAAGCCATCCATACTTTGGTATTTTACGGAAGCGTCAACTGTTACAGTAGTGATTGTTGTACTAATGGTTGTTGTAACTGTTGTAGGACTTGTCTTGCCATCGCTTACAGCAACTTTTATTGTGTAAGTTTTGTCGGCGGCATAGGTATGACTTTCTTTGTTGGTTCCATTTTTATTTGTACCATCACCAAAGTCCCAATTGTAAGTAAGCGGATCACCATCCACGTCTGATGCTGTTACGGTAAAGTCAATGGTTAAGGGAGTAAGCGGTGAACTACTCGTAGAAAGCGTCGCCAACTGTGCATGATTAGTGCTTCTGGCAGGGCCAGTTGATTTTTTGGAACAGGCATTAAAACAAAAAATTATAAAAGCAAGGAAGATAAAAGGTTTATTTTTCATTGCAAGCTAAATCATTGAAAACATTACAAAAGATCAATCTTTAAGGGCGACACTTTGCCCTTAAAGATTGTTAATTAATTGATCAGTACCCGGCGTTTTGCTTTACATTCGGATTTACATCTAATTCGCTGTTAGGGATAGGGAAATATAAATTCTTTGGAAGTTGGAAGGACACACTCGTATTAGAACTAAAGAAGGCATTATCCAAAGATACAATTCCCTGCATCTGCCATCTGCGAAGATCGAACCACCTTTGCCCTTCCCCTGCAAGTTCTATAAATCGTTCATTCATTATCCACTGCATAATTTTGGTTTTATCGGTCTCCGTAGTTGAATAATCTGCCGGAGCCGCGCCTCCCGGTTTCATATTGCGGGCACGGGTCCGCACCTGGTTTATCAAATCAATGGCTCCGGCAGTTGGGCCACCTGATTGCAGTAGTGCTTCTGCTTTAAGTAACAAAACATCTGCATAGCGTAATATTCTATAATTGTTTACAGATGACGCGCCCGGTTGGTCGAGTTTTGTTCTAATCACATATTTATGAATAGTGCGATTAGCAGAATCCATTGTAGAAAGTAGTCTTGGATCAGAAGGATTGAAGGCGTTTTTTAATTTAGTTGTAGCATAAAACCGAGAAGCTCCAAATAATGGATAACTGTTTTCGTAATATCCCCAAAAAATAGACAGCGCTCCTACAGCATTATCAAAATCATTAGAAAGCCATACGTTATCGCCACCAAAAGCTTGCGAAGCCTGGAATTCAAACAATGATTCTGGATTGTTCTCTGTATCGAAAGCAAAATTATCATCAAAATTAGCAACCAACGATACCCCGGAGATTTTATTGAATGCATTTATTGCCGCTGTGTAGTCCGCGGCATTCTTATTCGCAGATGCCCTGAACACTAAACATTTTCCTAACATGCCATTCGCAGAATTTGCAGTGGCCCTGCCTTTATTCGCTGCATCCCATGTTGCAGGCAATAACCCTGCTGCGGCAGTGAAGTCGGCAATCGCCTGATCAAGTAATTGTGTACCCGTTGTACCCGGTGGAGTAAACTGGCTTGTGGTAGTAACTCTTACTGTGTCTAAGGGGGAGGTGCCGAAAAAATTCCATAAATTGTAATAAGCATATCCGCGCAAAAACAAAGCTTCTCCTTCATTGTAATTTTTTAAATTGGGAGTTGTATAAACCTTTGATCCCAACTCTTTAATTTTTTGCAGCACCGTATTTGCACGTGCAACCATTTGGTAGTGGGTTCCATATAGGTAACTCAATCTGCCACTGCTTGGCTGAAGAGAGCCAAATTTCTCAAACTCTTCATTACTGTTATTGGTGGTAATATCATCACCAGGCAGTAAAAAAGCAGTTATAGTCGTATTGCCTGCCCCACCATTATACCAAAAGAAATCGGTCATCTTAGCATATACACCTAAAACTGCTTTGTTGAAATCATCTTCTTTTGTAAAATACGATTGTTCTGTAGGACCGTGTGGCAACAGATCGAGCTTAGATTTGTTGCAACTATAAATTATGATGCCGCCAAACAAACCAACCAAAACGACTATAAATATTTTAGAAGCAAACGTTTTCATATATTATTAATTAATTTTTAAATTAAAATGCTGCATTAATACCAATAAGAAATTGACGGGTCGGAGGTATGAAATCATTCTCCGGATCAAGGCCGGTCCATTTTGTTACAGTAAATAAGTTGATTGCACTGCCGTAAATTCTTATGTTTTCAATAAAGCTTGATTTGGATAAGAGTGTTTTTGGAATGCTATAACCAATCTGCAAATTTTTCAACCTTAAATAAGCTGCGCTTTCAACAAACCTGCTTGAAAATCTTGTAGGATTTGAAGGATTATTATAAACAGCCCGTGGTATAGTTGTGGAGTGATTTTGTTCGGTCCACCGGTCTAAAACTGTAGCCCACTGGTTAGCAAGACCACCCATAGACTCACCGCCTGACCGTGCGTAATTGTATTTCTTTACATCCCCAGTGCCCTGGAAAAATACACTTATATCGATCCCTTTATAATTGGCGTTTAAAGTAAAGCCATAATAATAACCAGGGATGGTTTTACCCAAAAAAGTCCTATCATTACTGTTAATAAGGCTATCAGGATTCTTGCTAAATCTATCTTTGGGATTTACTGGATTGCCATAAACATCCTGGAAATACATATCACCAGGTTTATAGGTATATCCGGCAGTTGGATTGGTTAAACTCTGGCCGATACTTACGTCAGCATGTGACTTTCTCCACGCATCAATTTCTGCCTGTGTTTGAAAAATACCACCCTCTTTATATCCCCATAAATAAAACATGGAATATCCTTCTTCAATTCTGCCACCCTCGCCTCCTAATGGTGTTCCCTCGTTTAATTTTAAAACTTTGTTGTCGACGGTAGTAAGGTTAGTTGAAATATTAAGGTTAACCGGGCCTACTCTTTGGTTGTAACTAACCTGGAATTCAAAGCCCCTGTTTCTTACTTGAGCAATGTTTAAATCTGCAGGCGCTTGTATCCCGGTGTTAGGCGGTAAGCTTACACTTTGAATTATATTATAGGTAATTTTATTATAGTATTCTGCAGTAAACGATACCTTATTATTAAATAATTGAGCATCCAGGCCAATATTGGTTGTTTTCAATTTTTCCCAGGTAAGCGATGTATTTGCAAAATTTGGTAATGCAGCTCCCTGAATTTGAGTACCATAACCATTACCATTGCCGGAACCTAATGGATAATCCGGACTGGTTGAAACATCTGAAAGATACCCGTAGAAACCGGCGGATTGGAAATTTCCTAATTTGCCCCACCCACCTCTTATCTTCAAATCGTTTATAAAAGAAACTTTCGGAAAAAATTTTTCTCCGCTTATTCGCCACGCGGCAGCAAAAGAGGGAAACTGATCCCATCTGTGGCCAGGGGCTAACCTTGATGAACCGTCGTATCGTAATGTGCCATCAAGATAATATTTGTCTTTATACTTATAGCTTATTCTACCTACGTAACCTATCAATGCATCTTCCTGAAAAATACCGGCAAAGCCCTGGGTAAAGGGAGGCTGATTCCTGATGCTGCGGTAAAGCGGATCAGCATAATCCACTTTGCCACTTAAATCATTTACGTACCAGCGTGCAAATTCATCAGAAGCGCTCAACACCACATCAATATTATGGTCAGTCGCAAATGTATGGGTATAATTAAGAGTTAATTCCTTATTAATGTTATAAGTTTTACCCTGTCTTTCTCCATAGCTGCCTGCTGCTTTACCATTCTGGCCTGCATAAGGATTGCCGGGAGTTTGTGAAAATCGCCAGTTATCCACGTTCGCCCATTCTCTTCTTAGATTAATAAAATAATCTCCGCCGAGCGTTCCTTTTAATCTTAGACCTTTGACCGGTTCTATTTGAACGAAAGCGCTTCCCAACGCCCTTACAAGGTCATATTTATTGTCATTCAGTGACTGAAACGCAAATACGTTAAACCTTGTTTGTGGACCCCATAACAATTTTGGATCTCCATCTACAAATAACTTTTGAGGTTGGCCTTCTGCCGTAGCCTGGGAAATTAAAGCAGAAATTAATTTATTCCGGTAGTCTATTTCTTCAGGTGTTGGATTAGCAGAAAGAGGATATTGAGCCTTTAGAGCTGCGGCATCATAAGCTGGATTTATTTTGAAGGTGCCGCTGGCTGCAGGTGCAAATCCGGTTGGATCATTGCGGTCAAAAAAAGGTTGAAAAGGAATAGTGGCAGCCATCGTTCCCAAATCTGACTGCGTATTTACAAGGGAATTTTCCTGTACCAAACGTATAGTTAAACCGGTTTGTATGACCTTTGATATCTTAGATTCAATGTTAGCGGCAATTGAATACCTTTCTAAAAAATTGGATTTAAGCGGGCTTTCTTGTTTTGCATATCCCCCGGAAAAATAATAATTAAAGGCATCATTACCGCCACTAACTCTTACACTGTAATCCTGAATAGGTGCGTTCTTGTGTAGCAATTGCTTTTGCCAATCGTATGTAGGGGCATTGCCTGCATACTGATTACCAGCAGGATCATACAAAGGTCCAAACTTTACACCGGCAGGAACAGGCACACCGTTATTAACATCAGGATTGTTACCGTATGCTTCCTTTACCAGGGAAAAATATTGTTGTGTATTTAAGAATGAAAACGTTTTAGGAATATTTTGGGTTCCGTAGGACGTAGTGAACTCAACTCTTGGCCGCCCGGATTTGCCTCTTTTCGTCGTTATAAGTACTACGCCATTTGATGCTCTTACTCCATATATAGCGGCGGAAGAAGCGTCTTTCAAAACAGTTATAGATTCGATGTCCTGTGGATTAATCATTGAAAAAATATTTACGGGAGAACGAACATCTCCTATGGCCCCGCCAGAAACACCAGAGCCACCTTCATAAATCGGCACTCCATCTACTACATATAGTGGCTCAGCATACCCAAAAGTATTTACACCCCTTATACGTACGAGAGGCCGTGCCTGGGGATCACCGCCACCGGACTCAACAAACACACCTGCAGCTTTGCCCTGCAAAGCCAGCTCAGGACTAAGCGCTGTACTTTTTTCGATGTCTTTTGAGCTTACCGTGGATATAGCACCGGTTACATCCTTTTTTTTCCTTTCACCATAGCCTATCACTACCACTTCATTTAATTCCGAAGATTTTTGACTTAATGAAATATTTAGGAATGAACGATTTTGCACCGGTATTTCCTTAGCTGCATAGTTAAGGGAACTGACAACCAGCACCGCATTATTTGGCACGGTGATTTTGAAATTTCCATTGGCATCTGTAGTAGTTCCGTTTTTGCTGTTACCTTTTACAGTAATGCTGGCCACGGCTATGCCGTTATTACTTAGTGAATCTGAAATCTTTCCGGTCAGCGTGAGATTCTGTTGCCCAAAAATGGTTGAACACAAGAGCACGACAAAAGTGGTCAATGATGTTCTAATCGTAATTTTTTTTTGTTTACACATAAGCAATCGTTTTTAATGTCTGAGAAAGAATGATAGGCACAAATTAGAGTAAAAGAAAATAGATACTTTACTGTACTATGCTGTCTGCACAAAAAAATAATTTCAGAATAATACCCTTACAGCACATGAGAGTTATTGCACCGGCTGTTTTTACTTTCAGCGTTATTTTATTCACTTGCCAATTTTTCTATGCAACTTTTTTGGGTGGTTATTTTTCATTTTATTCGCAACCTTGGGCTAGCGGTTTTAGTTCCTTATAAAAAATAAGAGGCTATGCGTGACGAAATTATTGGTTAATAGGTGGATTATCTTCGTGGCTTATTGGACCGCCAATGGCCGCATGACTAGCGAACCACACTTCTACAAAAAAGAAATAAAAATGTTAAAGCGTTGCTATACGAGAGTAAAAAACAAAAGCGAAGAAAAATTTAGTCAATGAAAATATGAGAATGAAATCAAGAAATACAACGAAAGTCCAAAAACCTATTTCAATAGCCGGGGATTTTAAACAGGTAAGCTATCTATGGAATGATCAGGATGCCTCCGCACTAAATGGAGATGAGGTTGCCTTACTTGTTTATCGTTCTAATTTGTTAGGTAAAGATTTGCGTTTAACAAATTACGGAGGCGGTAACACATCATGCAAGGTTTTCCGGAAAGATCCCCTCACTGGTAATGATGTAGAAGTAATGTATGTAAAAGGCAGCGGAGGAGGTTTAAGAACGATGAAACACAATGGGCTTTCGGCTTTATATATTGATCGCCTGCATAGTTTAAAAGACATTTACCGGGGACTGGAGTTCGAGGATGAGATGGTAGAATTATTAAATCACTGCATTTATGATCTTAGTTCGAAGGCCCCATCAATAGATACGCCATTACATGCCTTTCTTCCCTTCAAACATATTGACCATCTGCACCCCGACGCAGCCATTGCCATAGCTGCAGCAAAAGACGGAAAAAGAATTACACAGGAATTGTTTAACGGAACAATTGGCTGGGTAGAATGGCAACGCCCTGGTTTCGATCTTGGGTTAAAACTGAAAGAGTGCTTGGATGAGAATACAAACTTGCGCGGCATTTTGCTTGGCTCCCATGGATTATTTACATGGGGCGACACTGCTTATGAAAGTTATATTAATACTCTTCAGGTGATTGAGCGCTGCGCTGAATATCTCGAAGATAACTATGGCAAAAAGAAACCTGTGTTTGGCGGTCGAAAAATTGAGCCTCTTTCAAAAACCGAACGAATAAAAAAAGCGGTTTCATTAGCACCTGTTTTGCGTGGCTTTTGTTCTTCCCAAACAAAAATGATCGGACATTTTACCGACGATGATAAGGTGCTTGAATTTATAAACTCAAATGCTCTTTTGAAGTTGGCGCCCATGGGTACAAGTTGCCCTGATCATTTTTTAAGAACAAAAATTTCGCCACTTGTTTTGGATATTCCTGTTGATGAAAACATACCAGATGTCAATGCAATAAAAGAGAAACTTACGCCACAATTTGAAGCCTACAGAAAACTTTATACAGAATATTACAGCACATCAAAGCACTTTAACAGCCCGGCAATGCGGGATCCAAATCCTGTTGTTATCTTATATCCCGGTGTGGGCATGTTTACTTTTGCAAAGGATAAACCCACGGCACGAATCGCGGCAGAGTTCTACATAAATGCTATTAATGTAATGCGTGGAGCAGAAGCGATAAGTGAGTACACCGCACTTCCCAGGCAGGAAGCTTTTAACATAGAATACTGGCTGCTTGAAGAAGCAAAATTGCAACGTATGCCAAAGCCAAAATCTTTAAGTGGGCGAGTTGCTTTAATAACCGGAAGCGCAGGTGGCATAGGTAAAGCAATCGCAAAAAAATTTGTGGAAGAAGGCGCTTGTGTAATAATAAACGATAATGATATTGAGCGCTTGCAAACTGCAAAAGCAGCCTTCAGCAAAAAATATGGTGATGATGTTTTTATTTCCGAAATCTTAGATGTAACAGATAGATCAACTATTAAAAAAGTATTTGATGCCGCCTGTTTATCTTTTGGAGGTGTTGATATTATAGTTAATTGTGCCGGCCTTTCTATATCAAAGCCAGTTGAGGAACATACCGAACAGGATTGGGATCTTTTGTATGATGTGCTTGTAAAAGGCCAGTTTTTTGTAACACAAGCCGGCGTTGAAATTATGCGTAAGCAAAATTTAGGCGGTGATGTAATTAACATAGTAAGTAAAAATGCGTTAGTGAGCGGGCCAAATAACGCGGCGTATGGTTCCTCAAAGGCAGCCCAATTGCATCTTAGCCGCCTGAACGCGGCAGAACTTGGTAAAGATAAAATACGGGTGAATGTAGTAAACCCGGATGCAGTAATTTCTGAAAGCAAAATATGGGAAGGCGCCTGGGCTGAGGGCCGTGCTAGAGCATACGGAGTAAAAGTGTCGGATTTGCCAGCCTTTTATGCAAAAAGAACTTTACTCAATGAAAGTATTTTACCTGAAGATGTCGCTAATGCGTGTTACGTTTTTGTTCAGGGATTAATGAATAAATCAACGGGCAATGTGCTTAATGTAGATGGGGGGATAGCGATGGCTTTTGTGCGTTGATTTGATATCATCTAACTTTTTAAAGAAATTTTCCTTGTGTTTTTCGTTCAGTAAAGCTATGATTGTTAGCCCCCTTTATTTTCCGTGGTGTGCAGCCATTGTGGCACAAAACCTACGGTTGTATAATTAATACCATTGTAATTAAAAATAAAGCCTAATGGTATGGCATTTTGAAAACCTTCTTCATTGGCGCCATATCCACTAATATCTGCAAGGGTATCAGTAGTGCTGGTTATAGCATTATAAGTTCCGGCTACTGCACTAAATGCGTAATCAATTTGTGCAAGCATTTTAGTTGTAGTACCCATTATGAAGACAAATCATTTTTTATTAACTTTCTTTCTTAAAATAAATTCCCATGTTAAGGATTGCTTGTACAAGATTTTTTTTTGTTTACGTCATTCTATTTTTTCTGCCGGTATATATTAAGGCGCAGCTAATTCAAACCAACACAAAAAACAATTCTGTTGATTATGAAAGGTTAGCGAAGATTGATGGATTAGTAAATGAATACATTAATAAAAACTGGTTGACCGGTGCTGTAACCATTGTAATAAAAGATAACCAGGTTGTTCAATATAAAGGTTATGGTTTAGCAGA
>JBBQEA010000129.1:0-14870 GCA_038320245.1 Chitinophagales bacterium
TTTTATTTTTATCCGGATGATAACCATTTTATTTTTGCCAGCGAAATGAAAGCGATGTGGGCCGTAGGGGTAAATAAAATACCCGATAATAAAATGCTGCTCAATTATCTCTCGTTGGGCTATGTTTTAAATGCCAATGATAAACTGCAAACTTTTTTTGAAGGCATATCTTCCTTGCCTGCGGGCCACTATTTGTATTTTGATGCCGCCAGTTTTGTTTACAAAATAACTCCCTATTGGAACATAGATAAAGAAATATCACAGTCCATTACTGCAGATGTTGCAATAGAAAAGTTCAGCCAGCTATTATCAGTATCTGTAAGTAGAAGACTTAGAAGCGATGTACCGGTAGGTTCAAGTTTAAGCGGCGGGTTGGACAGTTCTGCTATAACTGCACTGATTTACCGGCAAATAAAATCGGGTAATAAGCAGCATACTTTTTCTGCCGTTTTTCCGGGGTTTGAAAAAGACGAATCCAGATATATACAATCGGTGGTTAAAAAATTTCAAATAAAAAACTATACCACCACGCCTACCATTGATGGCCTTATTACTGATTTTGAAAAGCTTTGCTACCACCAGGAAGAACCCTTTCCCTCTTCCAGTATTTATGCTCAATACAAAGTATTTGAATTAGCCGGCCAGCACCAGGTAAAAGTATTGCTGGATGGTCAGGGCGCCGATGAAACATTGGCCGGATATCACAAATACATTCATTGGTATATACAACAACTTATTAGCCGGAATAAATTTTCGGCAGCCATGAATGAAAAGAAAATTTTTCGTAAAAATAATATTCCATTTAAATGGGGTATTGGTAACTACCTGGCTACTTACCTTCCTGCACATGCCGCCATACAACTGGAGCAAAACGAATACAACAAAATCATCCGCCAGCCTGATATCAACAAAGATTTTCTCACTGCTTTACGGGGCAGAGAATGGGAAGGCATACACAAACCCATCATCACAAAGTTGAATGATATCCTTTTTTTCAATACAGCCAATAGCGGCCTGGAAGAATTACTAAGGTATGCAGACAGGAGCAGTATGGCGCACGGGCTTGAAGTTCGTCTGCCGTTTTTAAATCACGAACTGGTGGAATTTATTTTTTCGTTACCAGCCAATTTTAAAATTCATGAAGGATGGACCAAATGGATTTTACGAAAAGCAATGAACAAAAAATTACCTGCAGAAGTGGTTTGGCGAAAAGATAAAACCGGGTTTGAACCACCCCAAAAAAATTGGATGGATACAGCCCTGATGACGGATTATATACACGAGGCAAAAAGGAAACTGGTAAGCAAGGGCATTCTAAAAAACGAAGTACTAAACAAACCAGTTAATCCTGCCGGAGCACATGAGGAAAATAATTTTGACTGGCGATATATGTGTGCAGCTAAAATTTTTACCAACTTATAAATGTGCATGCTTCAGCCAATAAAAGGTTTTTTGAAAGATAAGTTAACTAGCCTCTTTAAAACACAAAATTAACCAGCCTCATTTAATTACTGTTACTTTGCATTTTAAAATTTCCACTAATAAAAAATAATAATAATGAGTTCAACAGATAATAATACTCCATGGGGCTTAGGCACCAAAATAATACATGCAGGTGCAGAACCTGACCCAAGTACAGGCGCTATCATGACGCCTATTTATCAAACCAGCACCTACGTGCAAACGGCTCCCGGTCAGCACAAGGGATACGAATATGCCCGCAGCCAGAACCCTACCCGCAAAGCACTCGAAGATGCGTTGGCCATTTTAGAAAACGGTAAATACGGATTGGCTTTCAGCAGCGGTGTTGCAGCAACAGATGCTGTTATAAAATTATTGAGCCCCGGCGATGAGGTGATATGCGCCAGTGATATGTATGGAGGCACCTACCGTTTGTTCACCAAAGTGTTTGAAAAATTTGGCATTAAATTTATTTATGTTGATACTACCAATGTAGCCAATGTGCAGGCTGCTGTTACAGTAAATACTAAATTAATCTGGCTGGAAACACCCACCAATCCTTTGATGAATATTACGGATATAGCTGCTGTTGCTGTTATTTCCAAAGCTGCAGGTTCGCTGTTGTGTGTGGACAATACTTTTGCATCTCCCTACCTTCAAAATCCGCTGGATTTAGGTGCTGATATTGTAATGCATTCTGCCACCAAATACCTTGGTGGGCACAGTGATGTAATACAGGGTTGCCTGATGATAAATGATACAGAACTGAGAGACAGGTTATATTTCATACAAAAAAGTTGTGGTGCTGTGCCTGGGCCAATGGATTGTTTTTTGGTGCTGAGAGGTATTAAAACATTGCATGTGCGTATGCAACGTCATTGTGAAAACGGTATTGCCATTGCACATTATTTAAGTAAACATCCAAAAGTTAAAAAAGTATATTGGCCCGGCTTTGAAGACAGTACAGGCTATGCCGTTGCCAGTAAACAAATGCGTGGCTTTGGTGGCATGATTAGTTTTACATTAAAAGATGATTCCATTGAGGCTGCCAATAAAGTTTTATCATCAACAACACTATTTTCATTAGCAGAGAGTTTGGGTGGCGTTGAGTCGCTCATCAACCATCCGGCAAGTATGACGCATGCCTCTATCCCAAGAGAAGAAAGAATTAAAAACGGCTTGAGCGACGGGTTGATCCGGTTGAGTGTTGGTATTGAAGATGTGGAAGATTTAATTAACGACCTGGAGCAGGCAATTGGGTAAGGCATGAATATCATTGAAATAATTGGCTGGATAGGCTCCGTGTTGATAGTTGGTTCTTACTTTTTAAACATCAATGGAAAATTAAAAAGTACTTCACCTGTTTACATCATCAGTAATTTAATAGGTGGACTATTTTTCACCATCAATACGTTTGCTCATAAAGCTTATCCCAGTGTTGCGGTAAATATTATCTGGGTAATTATTGCTATTGCAGCATTGATGAAAAAGGCCAAATGAAATGGAGTTGAAGCAAAATAATCTGAAAGAATTTTTAGATACCAAAGCAAATTTATACAATCAATCTTCGTTTATTAAAGACGACCCCATCTGCATACCACATCGTTTTACAAAAAAACAGGATATAGAAATTGCCGGATTTTTTGCAGCTATTTTAGCATGGGGAACCAGAAAAGGAATCATCAATTCCTGCAACAGGTTATTAGCTGCAATGGACAATGATCCCTACAATTTTATAATGCAGGTTGACTGGAATGAGAACCCTGAGCAGTTTGAAGTATTTAGTGGATTTGTACACCGCACTTTCAACGATATGGATCTTTGGCACCTGATGAATTTTTTAAAATATCATTATTGGTTTTGTGGTGAAGAAAGTCTGGAGACCGCTTTCACCAAATGGATACAACCCGGCGATGAAAATATTGAAAATGCTTTAACAGGTTTTCATAACTATGTTTTTGGTTATGATGAAGATGCTTTGCAGGAAAAACATTGCCGCAAGCACATTGCATCACCTCAAAAAAAATCGGGTTGCAAGCGGCTTAATATGTATTTAAGATGGATGGTGAGAAGCGACAATAATGGGGTAGATTTTGGTATCTGGAAAAACATTTCACCCTCGCAATTGATTATGCCGATTGATGTACATGTAGCCAGAGTAGCCAAAAGGTTCAATATTTTACAACGCACTCAAAACGACTGGCAGGCGGCGCTTGAACTCACTAATTATTTAAAACAATTAGATGCAGATGATCCTGTAAAATACGACTATGCATTGTTTGGCCTGGGGGTAATTGAAAAATACTAATTTAGGGAAATGGAAAATACCGAACTCATTCAGCAGGTTAATAAAGAGCTGGCTATTGCTTTGCCGGAAAAAATTTCCATGACCGAACTGCAAAGCCAGTTAGCCATTCACATCAACTATCTAATCCTTCATCATTTTGAGCAACTGGTAAGTTTACTTTACCGCATAGATGTAAGCGAAGCAAAAATAAAATCACTCCTACAAAATCAGGCAGGTGAAAATGCAGGCAATTTAATTGCAACATTAATTATAGAAAGACAACAGCAAAAAATTAAAACCCGTCAGCAGTTCAGTAAAAAAGATATTGATTTTGATGAGGAAGAAAAATGGTAAAATCCGTTGGGTTTAAAAGTACGGCCCATTAATTTTATCAGGCAACGGATATAGCATTAAAATAAAAAGTCAGGCACCGCTATTTTCTGGTGCCTGTTTTAATTATTGCCATCAACAAATATTTTTAAAATTTAGGTAACTGATAACCATTGTGATATTCTTTCATTAAATATTGGGCGTTCACAGCCTCATCTGTAAAACGGTTTTTGTTGGTATCCCAAAATAATTTTTGTCCGGTGCGATAAGCAATATTGCCCATCTGCGCTATTGTTGCCACATGGGCACCATCCTGTATGGAACAATGGAGATCGGCCATTTTTCTTGATTTTACTACCGAAACAAAATTTTCCCAATGTTTATTTAAGCCATTATCATCAGCTGTAACTAAGGGTTTGCTTACTTTATTTTTACTTTGCTTTTCTTCAATTATTTCCCAACCGCCACGGTTTAAAATAAGCGTGCCATTATTACCAATATAGGCGATGCCATGGTCACGACCATAAGAGCCATTATCAATACCCATGGCAGAATCCCACACCAGATTAAAGTTGTCGAATTCATACAAAGTGGTTAATGTATCCGGCGTTTCTTCCAGCAAGTCGGGGTATGCAAAACGGCCCCCTAAAGCTGCAATTGACTTGGGCGCTCCTGCCTTCATGCCCAGCAAGCCATAATCGAGTAAATGAACACCCCAGTCTGTCATAAGACCACCGGCATAATCCCAAAACCAACGAAAATTAAAATGAAATCTACTGGCGTTAAATGACCTTTTAGGAGCCGGCCCAAGCCATTGAGCAAAATCCACACCAGCAGGTGGCGCTGTATCAGGCACAACAGGACCCGGCTTCATCCAACCCTGATAGCACCATACTTTTACAGTACGAATATTTCCTAATTGTCCGCTTTGCACAAAATCAACTGCATCTTTAAAATGCTGTTGGCTGCGCTGCCATTGCCCGGCCTGTACTACCCGGTTGTATTTTTGCTGCGCCTTTATCATCACGTTGCATTCTTCAATGGAGTTACCCACCGGCTTCTCTACGTATACGTCTTTACCGGCAGCACAGGCATCTGTCATAATCAATGCATGCCAATGATCCGGTGTACCAATGATGACAGCATCAATGTCTTTTTGATCCAGCAGGGCCTTGTAATTATGGTACACTTTTACTTTAGATGCATCTACATTTAATTTAGCCAGATCGCCCAGGCGTTGGTCTATTACTGATTGATCAACATCACAAATAGCAACCAGGTTTACACCCTGCACTTTTAAGGCAGCTGTAACATTGGCCCAGCCCATGCCCTTAATACCAATAGCTCCAATATTTAATTGATCGCTGGGAGCAATGCGGTTTTTAAAAATAGCAAAGCTGTTGTTATCAAATGAAGAGATAAGCATACTGCCTGCTAATATGGAGGCGCTGTTTTGCAGAAATTTCCGGCGGTTTGGCATGGTTGTTTTTTATGTATGGAGAAGAATCGTTGAAAAAACAAGTTACAAAGAAATACCTGCCGAAAAACAATTTTGAAATTTAAGGAAACGATTGTTTTATAAAAACAGTTGGGCTGCTGATTTAACTTTAACCTGATTTAATAATCTTTCTATGATGGAGATCTTAGCGATGAAAGGTATTCAGAAGCTATTTTAACTTTCTATTTTTTTCTTTATCACTCAATTGCTTTGCATTTTGATTACTTACAATTTTTGTCCCGCTTTTCGCTTCAATTTCTTTCCTGGTGTTTCCTGCGATAGTTCCTCCTTGCTTTGCTATCATTTTATTTTCCTCAAAATTTTTGGGGTCCTTTTCTTTACTAATTTCTGTAGTGGTGGCTTCTGCAAGCATGTTCAATACCAGCTCTAAGTTGGTCATGTGGTCTAGCAGGTTTTCTTTTTTAAGATTCTTAAATTGCTTGTACTCTTTTACTTTTTTGCCACTCCAGGCCTGCGTTATTATATCCGTAAGTGTTGCAAACTCCTGCCCTTTCTTTACGCCACGGTTTTCCCATTCGTCTGTAAGTTCCTTACGTACTTCAATACTTTTCAGCCGCTGGTTTATCCATTCTTTACTGTACCCTAGTTTTAAATAATTTTCCATTGCCCTGTCAATGCTCAACTCCGGGTTCTGACTTTCTTCTATTCGTTCATACCCTGTTTTTGCAAGCCACTGTTTAAAAGGTTCGGCTTTGGGTGAGGGAACGGATTGAATAATTCGAAGCAACGACTGCGTATTTACTACGTCAGTTTCTCTCATTTTTCCATCGGCTGCTTTAAGTTTCAACTGTCGACAAATTGTCGACAGTTCGAGTCCGTCTTCCATCTTCACCCTCATTTTCATTTTAAACCAATAATCCCTGGAATTGGAACTGTCAGTTAAAACCTGAATTACATCTATTATCGAAAAATACCATTGTTCTTCTTCAGCATCCCAATGTCAACGGATTTGCTGCTGCTCAAATAATTTTATACTGCTCATGGCTATTTCACTTTTTGACTTTGTATACTTTTTCCAGTTCTTCTTAAATGGGAAACCCCCATAATTTTAACATTATACGGCCATCTTATTAAATCGAAATCTAAAATAATAAACATTCTTTACTCTTTTGAAAAAGAAAAAAACTAAAGTGCCCTTTGTTGTAGTGCATGGGGAAAATGGAATTTTAAATAAGATTTTACACATCTATTATTTTAAAATGAACCTTTTAATTGTAGAATAGTAAAGGTTGGCAACAGGTCCGGAGACCTACGCCTAAAGATTGCTGACTAATTTAAATGGAAATGGATTCGCACGAGATGCAGCATGTAGAATTGAATATACCTGGATGCAAGACAAAGGAAATGATCCATTTTGCAAACAGTAAAAAACCGTTGGGCTAAGTTCTTTGCGTTGCAAATTAACAGGTCTTATAAAAGAACTTCCCCTCATTAATTTCGCTTATCCAATCCCCAGGATAATTTATTACGGAGGGTTTGCAGAAAATTATTTTCATTAAGGCGGATAAGGTTAATACCGAAGGTTTCTTTTTTTACTGCTAGCTGAGCTTCTTTGGGCACAACAACCCGGCGGCTGTCGAGCGTACAAATAAACGAGTCGGTACGGCCTTCTACTTCAAATGAAATGATGTTGTTATCTGGTATTACAATGGGGCGGATATTGAGGTTGTGCGGCGCTACAGGTGTAATTACCAAACTGCCACTTTCCGGAAAAACAATTGGCCCGTTACAACTAAGCGAATAACCTGTGGAGCCTGTTGGAGTTGCCACAATCAGTCCATCTGCCCAATAAGTATTTAAAAATTCACCGTTAAGATAGGTGTGAATTTTTATCATGGAAGATGAGTCTTTCTTCTGCAGCGTAAACTCATTGAGGGCGTAAGGCATACCATTAAAGATGGGTATGTTTGCATCCAAATGTATCAGTGTACGGTTTTCGGTAACGTAAGTGCCTTCTACCAATGCCCTTATAGCCGACCGGATTTCTTCCTTGCCAATATTGGCTAAAAAACCTAACCTGCCATAGTTAACTCCTAGTACCGGAATTCCTTTATCCTGCACCAATGTTACTGTATCCAGCAAAGTACCATCTCCGCCAAGGCTGATCATGCAATCAATGTCGTCGTCTAAATCTGAAGCTGAATTAAAAGTGGTATACTTACCTTTTATTTTTACAGCCGAATAAAACTGGTTGAAAAAATCCTGGAAAAAAACAGGCTCCACCTTGTGCTCGTTTAACTCTTCAAGCAACAGGTCCATGTCGTGGTTCTGATTGTTTTCAATTCCTCTGCTGTATATGGCTATTTTCATTTAGTTACTATTTTATCCCTAAAAAATTCGGGGTAATCAGATGCTTTGTGCTGTTAAAAATTTTTCGAAAATTCAGTTAAGTGTTTTCTTCGATTGGTTTGATTAATAAAGAATCAGCTGTACAAATGAACTTATAAATTTTTTTAATCAAAGAGGATTTATACTAAAATTCTAGTTACAATGATGACTCCATAAAAACCAATGCCAGTGTTAGATATATATTTATTCAGGTAACATCACTAAAGAAATATACCCGGTTACAATCCACTTTGTGCCTGTAAAAATAGGCCGTTTTTGCCTAATTGATTAAAGCTGTATTCTACCCTCAGGTTGATGTCGTACAAAGTAAGGATGTCGATACCAAAACCCCCTGAATACAACAGCTTATTATTTAGGTTTGTTGCGTATTGCTTTTTATTGTAATTGTATCCAAGGTCTGCATAAGTCTTAGCAAAAAAACTAAAGGGGATACTATTGTACTTTTTTGTTTTAAATGGTAACGGCACATTAAGTGTATATAATTTTTTTTTTAAGGTAGAGCGTAACAGGCCGTACGCAACACCATCCACCACATACAACTCCAGCCCACGCAGGTACTGCTCTCCATAGCCCATTGCCCGCTGGTTAATATAAGGCTGATCAAATGGCAAAGTAGTTTTTGCAGATGCATTGATACTCCCATACCATTCTTTTCCCAACGGCCAGTATTTATTGAAATTACCTTCAACAAAAAACATACTTACATCTCCCGAAAATCCAAATCCCCGCTTTAATACCTTTACCATGCCAGTAACACCCTTTAAAGGATACACGGCATTATTGGTATTAATGTATTGAAAGGTATAACTGAAATCAACATAATTCTGTATAGGGTTGCTGCTGTTGAAATAATTGGCATTGTATGCTTTATCCAATAACGAATCAGTTACCTGCAGGTGGTTATAGGTTATGTTGAAGGAATGGGATTGCAGAATATTTTTGCGTATAGTATATCCTGTAGATACATAAATATTCTTCCGGGAAAACCCTCCGTTGTTGAACAACAGCGGTTTGTTATCGTACCCCGTTTTGAAGATGTGTTCCCTGTTTTCGATAAATCCACCACCAAAAGAAAATCCGTGTGTAAGTTTTTTATTAATGTATGGCTGTGTGTACGTAAGAGAAATATTTCGGGTAAATCCATTCAGAAAAATCAAACGGAGCAAATCCCTGCGACCAGTTAGGTTG
The DNA here is from genome assembly GCA_038320245.1 of Chitinophagales bacterium. Classification (GTDB taxonomy): domain Bacteria; phylum Bacteroidota; class Bacteroidia; order Chitinophagales; family Chitinophagaceae; genus Ferruginibacter. The sequence goes on from JBBQEA010000129.1 coordinate 9,135, forward strand.
TAATGGGTAAATTTTATTCCGTATACAACTCTTTCCAAATCGCCATTGTATTTCTGCAACCATTCATTAATATTTCTGTCTATCAGTTGAAATTTAGGTATTGGAAATATATACCAGCGTTCCTTTACCAGGAAGTTTACATCAATTTCATTGGCAGCTGTGGCAGATAATTCAATTTTTACTTCATTGAAAAGGTTGGTATTGTATACCTGCTGACGGGCATTTTGCAGTTCGTTGTTTAATGTAGCAACCAACATCGAATCACCACTTTTAAACTGAATTTCACGAAGAATGATATATCCTTTTGTGCGTTTGTTGCCGGTAATATTTATTTGATGGATAGCAATTTTTGCTGAAGAATCTGTAAAATTAGCCAACAACTTATCTGCGGCACCGGTAGATACATCAATATTTTGAGCAGCAGCGCTGGTAACAATAAAAAACAGTAAGCAGCATTGATATATCTTTTGTAGAAAGCCCATTAAATGTTACACTTGCCCTGGTTGAAAGGCTGTAAAAGTAACTGATATTACTGTAAAAAGTTAGTTGGTAAAAGGGATGGGTATTTATTTTAAATGCTCTTTTTTGAACAGCATGCGCTAAGGCTGATTTTTTTTGTGGCGTAAAGGCGTTTAAATATCCAGATAGTTCATTAGGTGGCGGTAGTTACCGTGAATTTCATTTTCAAATTTTTCATCGCCAAAATAATAAATAACATCGTACTCATACCTTTCAAAAGCTGCTACAATGAAAGCTATTTCTTTTAAATTAAGATGCAGTGTTACCGTAAGCATACCAGTTTCCGGTTGCACAGTAGTGTTAAGGTGTAATACAGTAGCATCGTTGCTTTCCACAATGCGGCTTATTTCCGAAAGGGCAAACTGGCTCCTCTCCATTTCCATTACTATAATACCACCTATTTCTGTAGCACCGGAAAAATCACCCAATGCTCTCAATAAATCAGGTGCAGTAATTACGCCGGCAAGCTCATTGTCTTCTGTAATTACCGGCACCAAGCTAGATTCGTAACGGTTGCTAAAATTAACTGCGTTTAAAAAATGTTCGTTTTCTTTTACAGCAGCTGTAATAAAATGTTGTTCCAGTATTTGAATAGTAGATTTTTCTGTTTCAACATCCATCAGGTCATCTTCTCCAATCAGGCCAAGGTAACTATCTTCTGACACCACCGGTAAATGGGTAACTTTAAAATCATTGATTAACTGTATGGCCTTGGCAATACTGTCATTCAATTGAAGGCGGGGAATATTATTATTGATAAGGTCTGCCGTAAGCATATACAGGTTAACGGGTTTTAAAGCAATTTATTCTTTAATCAAAAAAACTTAACAATTAAAAATACTAAATAGTTGCAGCAGGTGTTTGTTGTTTTTCTAAAAAAGCGCTTAAGATACTGTTAAATTCATCTGGTACTTCCATCATGGGTGCATGGCCACATTTATCTATAAAATGAAGTTCACTATTTGGTATCAGGTTGTGAAACTCTTTGCCAACAAATGGAGGTGTTATTGCATCGTTGTTACCCCATATCAGGCAGGTAGGTTGTTTAATATCTTTTAATTCTTCGCCGAGGTTGTTGCGAATGGCACTTTTTGCCAATGCAATAATCTTAATTACTTTTAAGCGGTTGTTGGTAATTTCAAACACTTCATTCACGAGTTCGTCTGTAGCCATGGCGGGATCGTAAAAAGTAAGTTCAGTCTTTTTACGGATATAGTCTTTATCGCCTCTTTTGGGATAGGTATCTCCCATGCCATTTTCAAATAACCCTGAACTGCCTGTGAGTGTAAGGGTTTTAATTCGTTCCGGATTTTTTAAAACATATATAAGTGCCACATGGCCGCCCAATGAATTACCCAGTAGATGAATGTTATTGTAATTGCGGTGTTCAATAAATCGCTGTACAAATTTCTGCAAACCACCTACAGAAGTATGTAACAAATCAAGTTCAAGTAAAGGAAGAATCGGTACAATAACTTCGTATTTTTTACTAAAATGGTTAATGAGATCTGCAAAATTGCTCAGTGCGCCAAACAGGCCATGTAATAACATTAATGGCTCACCCTTACCCGTAGCTATAAATTTGAATTTGCCGTCTTGTTGTATTTCGTAGTTCATCCTTGCTATAGTAAAATTGTGCGTAACATTTAATGTCTGCAAAATAAGTAATCGGGTTAAAATTACACTAAATAAAATAATGCCTCCATTTAATGCTTTATTTTATCTGCAACGCCTTCAAAAAATGATTCTAACTGGTTAAAAGAATCTTTAAACCAGGGAATGAAATATCCAAAACCTCCAATAAGTGCCGGCGCCCATGGTCGCAAAAAATTGTATGTTATCGATTGCTGTATAGTTTCTTTGTTAAAGAGGGTTATTTTTTCTGCATAAAATAAAAATACACTAAAAATAATGCTGTACAAAAGAATATAAACCAATGCTCCGCCAATGCGGTTGATCCATCCTAAAAAAGCCATTTCAAAAGTTTTTTCCACCAGCTTACCACCCCAGTTTACCATAATCACCACCACAATAAACACCAATGCAAATGAAATAAAAGGCAACCATTTACCAGCAACTGCAATACTATTTTGCAGATAAACAGCTACCAAAGCAGATAATTTAAGTGCAGCAGCTAGCCCAACAATAAAGCCTATAATAGAAAATACAGCTACTATAAATCCACGCCTCAGGCCTTTAAAAATGGCAATGATGATTAGAATGGCAAAGATAATGTCTATCATGGCAAGGGTTAATAATCGTTTAGTAATTAGTTTGTACCCTAGACTTAATTGTTGCTTAGTTTAGTGAGGTTAGAAGTTTAGTTACCGCACTAAATTGCAAACTATTAAAAACAACAGTGGTATGTAACTTTGCTAAGCACTTTTAATAATATCAATCCCTTATTTAGTTAGCAATTCTTTTACTATGGTACTAATGGTTTTGCCATCTGCCAATCCTGCTAATTGCTTGCTTGCCACGCCCATCACTTTGCCCATATCAGCAGGTGAAGCGGCCCCTGTATCAGCAATGATTTTTGCGACGGCATCTCTTATTTCAGCCTCACTCAGCTGTTTGGGTAAAAATCTTTCAATTACTTCCATCTCTTCTTTTTCCTTCACTGCCAAATCTACCCGGCCTTGTTTTTCAAAAATTTCTAATGAGTCTCTGCGTTGCTTCATCATTTTTTGTAAAAACTTTTGCTCCGTGGCTTCAGTGATAACACCACCGGCGCCGGGGTCAGTTTTTGCTTTAATAATTTCGGCCTTTATTGCCCGCAGACTTCTCAATACTGCTTCATTCTTAGCTTTCATGGCGTCTTTCATTTCTGCCATTATTTGTTCTTCCAGTGCCATAATATTTGCCCCCAATCCGCCAGCCGGCAGAAAGTATCGGACTTTATTTTAAATTGTTTAAAAATAATATTTCTATATTTTAATATCCTTCTAAGTGTCTGAAATTGTAGTTACTCCTTTATTACATCACCCCAACCCCTCTCCAGGGAGAGGGGCTAGAACCCTTAACTCGTAGGTGTTTAAGCGTTTTGAAAGGATTTTAATTGGAAACTTTTGATTTCTATACTTTAATAAATAGCTCCCTTGTATTTTTATCAATTTGCGTTTACCGCTGCTCCTTTAACTGTATCGCCTTAAACTTATCAAAAAACTGGTGGGCAAATTTCTTCATGTCATCACTCAACTCCTGTTGATGGGTTGATCGGTTAAAAGTATCTGCCATGGTCATAAACATCTGGTAATAAAAATCTGCCATCTCATCCATCATCATGTCTTTTGTCCAAAGGTCAATACGCAGGGCCGTTTTATCTTCGCCATCCCAAAAAGCCAGGCACATGGCTTTTGCTTTTTGGGCCATATCAGCGGTGCTGTCGCTTGCGCTCCAGGATATTTGTGCAGGAATTTTATCCGGGGTTAGCAGAATATCTATTTTTATAGTTGAATTGTTCATACGATTTTTGTGCTGATTTATTAATTAGCTGCTATGCTAGTGATGGCTGCAAATGTAACAAGTTTATTTTTTTACGCTGGTTGAATTGTTGCTAAAATGTTTTTCCAGAGCAGGTTGGCAGATGAATCACCATTATATTGCTTTACCTGTTGCAGCCCCTTGTTGATAAAAGCCCGGCGCATATCTTCATCTTTAAACAGCAGCATCATTTTATCTGCAAGCTCCTTTACATCATTACAATCAGCATAAAGTACGGCTTCATCAAATATTTCAGTATTGGACAATGTATTGCCGGTAATTACCGGCACACCGCATTGCAATGCATTCAACAAAATTGAAGTGTTGTCGTTAAATAAAGCAGGTGTTACAAAAGCATAGGCCGCAGCTGTAATGGAACACAATTCATCTTCAGTTGCATCTTTCAGCAGTAGTACATCTGCTTTATATTTATAGGTTTGCAGGTTTTTAATAAAAGTAGTTGCATCTGTTGTTGTAGCAACGGCAAGTACCAGTTGCATATTGCTTTTTTGCCATTTTTTAAAAAGTGAAAAAGCCTTTAGCAGGTTAATTAAATTGGTTTGTGCATGAATGATTCCAATAAATAAAAAATACTCTTTGCCAGCAGCATAGGTTGCTTTTACCTGTTCCCGTTGTTCCCAATTAATGGGTTGGTATTTTTCATCAGCAGCGGGATATAGTACTTTAATTTTTTTATCTGTAACTGAATACCGTTGTATGATTTGCTCTTGTAAATAATTTGATGCCGCCAATATATTACCAGCCCTGTTTAAAAATGATACTGCATTTACCCGCAAAAAGCGGTTATATTTTTTGGGGTACACTTCGGGGAAATCTGTAAAAGCAAGGTCGTTGACTGATATCCATTGCGGCAGCTTTGTTCGTAAAGAACAGATGATATCTGTATGGACAACAACATCGGCTTTTATTTTTTTTAGCAGCGCAACCAGGGTAAAGTTGTACCAGTATTTCCATAGCAGCGGATTATTGGATACCTGCTTTAATAAAATAGTTTGGATATTTTTTAATGCTTTATTTTCAGCATAACCCGCATTGGCGGTGATAAAAATAAAATTATGTTCAGCATGTGTGGCTGCTATCTGTTCAATTTTTTTTTTGAGTAGCATTGCCGCTGCCTCATTTCCATTTAGTACCCTTGTATTAATTGCAATATTCATTACAGCAAAAGTAAGCTGCAATGCTGAGTATAAATAGCTGCCGTTTATATTATTAGTTTAGAAATGAAGTAGTGTTAAAGTCATTCTCTCCCCGATGTTTAGTGGGTTTAGCGTTTAGAGGTTTAGATGAAGAGCTAACAAACAAAACAAATGTAGCAGCACAATTTGTGCAGCAATGATGCTCTCACTTTTTATCCGGAAATTGAATTATTTTGGAAACAACTGAAGTAAGAAAGAGGAGTCTGTTTATTTTATTTCAGCACTTTCAGTTTTACGGTTTCAATCCTTGTGTCGCTTACATTTAAAATATCAAACTGGTAATTACCGGTGATAAAAGTTTCCCGCTGTTTGGGGATTTCATCCCTGTTCTGAATAATAAAGCCGCTTAGTGTTTCAGTCTCCCCGCTATCAGTAAATACCAGCTTATATTTTTCTGTAATGTAATCAAGCTCCAGCCTGCCACTAAAAATAAACTCATTGTTGGCCAGTTGCTTTTCTACAAACTCTTCGGTATCATATTCATCTTTTATTTCCCCAAAAATTTCTTCCAGTAAAT
>JBBQEA010000130.1:0-14767 GCA_038320245.1 Chitinophagales bacterium
GAAGGGTTTATACAATTGAGCAATGGTTATTATGTGTGGCGAAAAAAAAGCAGTGCCAATTCCATTGCAATAGCATTGATACCGGTAAAATGGAACTATTCTATTACCAATGAATACCTTAAAAATACTTTTGTAATTGGCAATAATTTGGAGAACAACTTTACCATTACAGAAAAGGTAAATGACAATGCAATCCGGTCGAAAGAAAATAATTTTCTTTTTTCGCTGGAACAAAAAATAGTTACCAGTATTCCACACAACAATATTGTAGCCGCTATCTGTAAAATGATCGGCGGCCTGCTCGTACTGCTATTTATACAAATTGCTGCAATGCTATATGTTCAGCAACGCTTTCTGAAAGGTGTACTTTTTTTAATAGTACCGCTGGTATTGCTAAGGCTGTTAAGCTATTATCTGCCAATCCCAATCAACTTCAGGCAGTTTGAAATGTTTGATCCACGGATATATGCAACCGATAGCATCATGAGGTCTCTTGGAGATTTGTTAATAAATGCTGCTCTTTTTTTATGGATCACTTTATTTGTTCGGCATTATATGCAGGACAAAGGCATAATGATTGCCTTTAAAAATAGAATTGTAAAATGGGTTTTTATCATTGCGGGCATCCTTATTTTATTAGAGGTTACATTTTCTGTTGGCAGAATTATCCGTTCGTTGGTAGCAGACTCACAAATTTCTTTTGATGTGGTTAATTTTTTCACCCTCAATATTTATAGTATCGTAGGCTTTGTTGTGCTGGGCTGTTTAGCAATCAGCTTTTTTTTAACAACGCAGATAATTATTTACCTGTTGCGCCCTTTATTACCCAAAAATATTGCCAACCTGATCCTAATAATAACAGTGGTAGGTTTGGTATGGTTAACTATTCTTATTAACAAACCAGGTATCACTTTTGAATTATCACTGCTTGCCTGGCTGTTGCTTTACCTGTTTTTGTTAAATACGCCTTTTCTCTATTTTTTTACTGCTAAAATTGTTTCTTCCAAATTGGTATTCTGGCTTTTCTTTTTCTCTATATCCATCACTATCATCATTATTGCAGAGAATAAAATTAAGGAAATAGAAAAGCGGAAAAACTATGCTGAAGCTCTATCTTCCAAAGCAGATCCATCCAGTGAAAGATTAATGAATACTGTATTGACTGATTTCAGGAATGAAAAACTCTCTCCATTATTTTATAAATTTAAAAACGAAACCAGCAACCGCCTGATAAAGGACAGTTTATTAAATGAAAATTTTACCGGCTACCTTAATAAATATGATACCAGAATTTTTACGTTTGATGTAAACGAAAAGCCGCTTTACAACCAGGATTCAGCAACATTTACAACGCTCAATACTATTTTAAAAACACAGGGCAAACCAACAGCTATACCCGATTTGTTTTACTTTGATGTATCTTATAATCAGTTCACCTACATCAGTAAAAAAGAAATAACAGACACTTCCGGACAGTTGGATGGTTACCTGTTTATTTTGGCTAGTCCCAAAAAATATAAAACAGATGCCTTATACCCGGAATTATTTTTAAAAGGCTATACCAATTCAATTGAAAATTCTCCCATTTATTCTTTCGCTGTCTACAATAAATTAAAGCTGGTAACCAGTCACAATGATTATGCTTTCCCCTCGCAGTTAACAGCCGCAAGGGTACCTATTGGTGATTTTGAATCCCATACTAAAAACGGATATGACGAGCTTTGGTATAAAGCTGGCATTGATAAAGTTGTTGTCATTGCCAAAGAGGATAACCTATTTATTGAGTCTATTACACTGTTTTCTTATCTTTTTTGCGCATTTCTTTTTGTAACCGGTTTCTTTTGGTTTCTCAATTCGTTTATACGCTCCCGATTAAAATTTAGCAAAATAAAAATCTACTGGCAGCTAAGTATCCGCAACCAGGTGCATGGTACCATCATTTTTATGAGCCTGTTGTCCTTCATTGTGGTTGGTGTGGCAACCATCTTATTTTTTATAAATCGATATTACAACAATAACCGTGACAGGCTAAGCCGCACCATTCAGGTAATGCAAAATGAAGTGCGCAATTCAATGAACGATGTACTTATTTTTGATGATGTTATAGAAGTATACGACCCTGTTTACAAAGCAAAAATGCAACAGACTATTGCAAAAATTTCAGAAGTGAATGCGGTAGATATAAACCTTTATAGTCTTGATGGCACCCTAAGTGTATCGTCGCTGCCATTACCTTACAATAAAGGTATTGTTAGCAACCGGATGGACCCGGATGCCTATTACCACCTGAATCATTTAAAGGAAATACAGTTTTTTAAAAATGAAAACATAGGCACGTTAAAATACCTGAGCAATTATGTACCGGTAATTGATGAAACTGGTAAAGAATTTGCCTATCTCAACATTCCCTATTACACATCACAAACAAAATTGCGGCAGGAAATTGCCAGTTTCCTGGTGGCCATTATCAACCTGAACGCTTTTATTTTTTTAATTGCTGGTGTGGTTGCTTTGTTTATCACCAATCGCATTACCCGGTCATTTTCGTTTATCAGTAATAAAATGAAAGAGGTAAACCTGGGCAAAATAAATGAAGAAATAATCTGGAGAAGAAAAGATGAGATAGGCCAGTTGGTTTTGGAATATAATAAGATGGTGGCTAAATTAGATGAAAGTGCTGTAGCGTTGGCCAAGAGCGAGAGGGAAGATGCCTGGCGGGAAATGGCACGCCAGGTGGCGCATGAAATAAAAAATCCGCTTACACCCATGAAACTTAGTTTGCAATACCTGCAAAAAGCCATTGATAATAATAACGGTAACTTAAATGAGTTAACCAAAAGTGTTGCCCGAACCCTGGTAGAGCAGATAGATCACCTGAGCCAAATAGCCGGAGAGTTTTCTCAGTTTGCCAATATTGGTAATCCAAGAAATGAAACTTTTAATTTAAATGAACCGCTTAACCTGATAACCAGTTTGCATAGTGCCGGCGAAAATGTATTAATCAGTTGGGAACCCGCTGCTGAACCAATTATGATTACCGCCGATAAAACACATATCAACCGCTTATTTACTAACCTGATTCAAAACGCCATACAGGCTGTACCCGACAACAAACAAGGTAACATTACAGTAAAAGAAAAAGTAACTGATAACAAAGTATTGATCACCATTTCAGATAACGGTAACGGTATTCCCCTATCGTTGCAATCAAAAATATTCACTCCCAATTTTACAACTAAATCATCTGGAACCGGTCTTGGGCTCGCCATGTGCAAAGGCATTGTAGAAAAAACCAGGGGCGATATTTGGTTTAATACCAAAGAAGGTGAAGGCACAACATTTTTTGTAGAACTACCACTGGCAGAAAATTAATTACAAAAAAACATAGCGTAAACTTAGGCTAAATATTTACAATTAATATGGGCACATCCAGTTCGTGCCGAACCGCTTCTACGGTTTCGCCATATACCATATCTTTAAGGCCTGTGTGCCTGTGGGCACCCATTACAAGCATATCCGCATTGATATCTTTCACCAGCCTTACAATCTCAGTTGACCTGTAACGGTAGCCCAAAAAACCTTCTGCATCAAGCCCTTGCTCTTTCATTTGTTGTACATAAAAGTTGAGCCGTTCCTGGTCTTTGATGGTTTCAAGATCGTAGCTATCTGTACCAAATAAACTTGCAGAAACGCTCTCTACTATATGAATAATAAAATATTGCGCCTGTTTACCACCTTGCCCGATGCTGTAGGCTATTAGCTTTTCGTCGCCATCACTAAACTCCAAGGCAACGGCTATCTTTTTAAACTGAGGAGCAACCAGGTTTTTTAATACATGCTGCTCGGGATGTATCTGAATAGAAGCGGCGGCCCTGCGCCTGTTTATTAGTGGAAGCAATACAATGTAAGCAAGTAAGCCAATAAAAAATCCACCAAAACCAACAACCAGCATTTTAGGTAAAAGGGCTTCTGCAGCAAACAGGTAGGACGCTTCGTTCAACAACATTTTAAGGTTTAAAACAACAAGTATAGCTGCAATAAGCCAGGCTGCAATTTTAGTAGAAGTATTAATAGCAAACTTGCCCATCTTCTTTTTATCACTTACAAAATGAATTAAGGGTATAATGGCAAAGCCTAATTGTAAACTCAAAATTACCTGGCTGAATATGAGTAGATCATCTACCTTTTCTTCGCCATAAATAAGAATTACAATCATAGCCGGTACAATTGCAAGCAGCCTTGTAAGCAGGCGCCTTGCCCACGGATTAATACGCAACTGTAAATAACCTTCCATTACAATTTGCCCGGCCAGGGTACCGGTGATGGTACTGCTTTGCCCGGCGGCAATTAAAGCAATGGCAAATATTTTTGGCGCAATTGCGGAGCCCAGCAATGGAGCCAGTAACTGATGTGCTTCTTTGATAGCTGCAACATGCGAATTTCCCGTTTTAAAAAACGCAGCTGCTGCAACAATTAATATGGCAGCATTTACAAAAAAAGCAATATTCAGCGCAATGGCACTATCAATTAAATTGAATTTTATGGCTTCTTTAATGCCGGCATCTGTCCGCTCAATTTTACGGGTTTGTACCAGGGCCGAATGCAGGTACAAATTATGGGGCATTACGGTAGCTCCAATTATCCCGATTGCAATATACAAGGCCACGTTATTGGGTATGTGCGGCACAAAGCCGCTCATTACTTCTGACGCCACCGGTTTTACCAATATTATTTCTATTAAAAACGAAACGGAAACTACCAACACAAGGCCAAGGATAAAAATTTCCATCCGGCGCATGCCAAGTTTTTGCAGGTACAATAGCAAAAAGGTATCTAGTACGGTTATGGAAACGCCCCAGGTGAGTGACAGTCCGGTTAATAATTGAATACCAATAGCCATGCCCAATACTTCAGCCAGGTCGCAGGCTGCTATGGCTATCTCTGCCAATCCATATAAAATATAATTTACTTTTTTGGGGTATGCCTCTCTGTTGGCCTGCGCAAGATCTCTGCCCATTACAATACCTAACCTTGCCGATAAACCCTGCAGTAATAGTGCCATCAGGTTGCTCATGAGCAAAACCCAAATAAGGCTATAGCCAAACTGACTGCCGCCCTGTAAATCTGTAGCCCAGTTACCAGGGTCCATATAGCCAACACTTATTAAATAGGCAGGTCCTAAAAAAGAAAGCAATCTCCTCCATCCAGTCTTTTTAACCCCGGTGGTATCAATGCTTTGGTGTACTTCGCTTAAAGAATTATCATTGTGAGTTGATTGCATCATACCTATACCCTGTCAATAAAAGTTGAAATTGATAGAAAAAAAATACAAGTATCCCGGATGTAAGCTTTCTGCATAAATACTGATGGTTGATTGCCATAAAAGTAGGAAGAAACGATTTAGGAATAAAATAATATTTCATATCATCTAAATTATTTTTTAGATGAGCCTAAATATCCAATCTATTTTATAAGTATTTGCTCAAAGAAAAAGTGGTTTAAAAGTTGTATTTTGTATATAAAAAAATGCGTAAAAAAATCAGTTCAGGATCCGCATGGGAATCAATTGTTGGTTACTCAAGGGCAATACAAGTGGGCAATTTGATAGAAGTGGCCGGCACAACAGCAATGGATGGCGATAAGTTGATTGGAAAAGATGATTTGTATGAACAGACTGTATTCATCATCCGGAAAATTGAAAAAGTGCTGGTTGAATTAGGTAGTTCGCTGAATGATGTAGTACGCACCAGGATGTTTGTTACCAATATTGCTGATTGGGAAATGGCCGGAAAAGCACATGGTGAATTTTTTAAAACCATCCGGCCCGTTACTACCATGGTGGAAGTTAGCGCTTTAATCAGCAAGGATATGCTGATAGAAATTGAAGCAACGGCAGTCATAAATCCATTGGCATCCGTAGTGCGCAAATACAGAAAATCTGAAGTAAATTTTGTTTAAAGCATTTTAGCCACCAACTCCTTCAATACTTTATATGCAACCATTGCAGTCATGTTATTGATATCCCGTACAGGATTGTATTCTACAATATCAGCACCCACTATTGTTGCTTGTATTGACTGAATGATGTTGAGTAATTCTCTGGTAGAAATACCCCCGGGCTCGTGATGAGATACGCCTGGTGCAAAGGCAGGATCCAACACATCCAAATCAACCGAAATGTACAATGGACTTTGTAATTTTTCTATAAAAGAATAGTTGAAATTGTTCATCTCTACCACATGTACACCATATCGCATGGCCTGCTGACGCTGTTGTGTATTGAATGTACGAATACCCACCTGTGTAAGCGATGCAATCTTACCCTGCTCCAGTATTCTTGCAAAAGGGGATGCATGAGAATAAGGATTGTCATCAAAATTTTCATATAAATCTGCGTGGGCATCTAAATGAAGTACATGCAACCCGGTGTGCACTTTTGTAAATGTATCAATCAATGGATAACTTACTGAATGGTCGCCACCCAAAGAAATAATTTTATTATCACCCGCTAATTGTGTAGCAATTGTTTGCTGTATCAATGCAAACCCATCAGCAGGATGGGTGCTTTTGAAAACGATATCGCCGCAATCATCATAATTAACAGCAGCTTTTATTTCCATACCATTTTCCGCATAACAATTAGCAGAACCTTCTGCCTCCATCATCCTTATCCTGGCCGGAGCCAATGCTGGACCTTTTAAAAAGGAAGAGTTGGCATCAAAGGGAATTCCAATTAGTTTAATCATTGCTTAAAATTTTATACCTGTAGTTAAACATTTTTCATTTTGGCAGATACTTTTTTAAATATATGAAAATATATACAGCAATATAAGTGTGTGATGTGTAGTTTGCACACAATATTTACTACTTCTGCTCCGTTTTTTAATAAAACACATTTATATTGCACTTTTTAAACCAAGCTATACAAAATCATGAGTTTTGCAAATTACAAAGTTCCTTACGCTGTTAATGAGAGTTACGCCAAAAGAGTTGCCTATTTTTCAATGGAATTTGCGGTACACCAGCCATTAAAGATTTATAGTGGTGGACTTGGATTTTTATCAGGCTCCCACATGAGAAGCGCTTACGAGCTAAAACAGAACTTAGTAGGTATTGGTATTTTATGGAAATATGGCTACTACGATCAGGCCCGCAATGCCGACCAAACCTTACAGGTACAATGGAACGAAAAGATTTATAATTTTTTAGAAGATACCGGTATCAAATTTCAGATAAACATTCATGATCATCCAATTTGGGTTAAAGCATTTTACCTGAATCCGGAGACTTTTAAGAGTGCACCGATGTTTTTATTGAGCACCGATTTACCTGAAAATGATTATGTAACGCAAACAATTACCCATCGTTTATACGATGGTAATGTGGCAACCAAAGTAGCTCAGTTTATTTTACTGGGTGTAGGTGGTGCCAAGCTGATGGATGAATTAAATTTTAATCCGGAAGTGTACCACCTGAATGAAGCCCATGCAATAAGTGCAGCATTTTACCTGCACAGAAAATTTGGTAATATCAAGGAAGTTAAAAAACGCCTGGTATTTACAACTCACACACCCGAAGAAGCTGGTAACGAAAAGCACGACATTTTTCTTTGTGAAAAGATGAGTTATTTCTGCGGCATGCCGCTGGCAGAAGTAAGAAAGATAACCGGCATTACTGATGATTCTTTTAATCACTCTTTAGCGGCATTGCGTTTTGCAAGAATAGCTAATGGCGTTTCCAAATTACATGGCGAAGTAAGCCGGAAAATGTGGGGTAAATATGAAGGTATTTGTGAAATTACCTCCATTACCAATGCCCAAAACTGGACTTACTGGGCAGATAAACAATTGTATAAAGCCAAGGCAGAATCGAACGATGTTTGGTTTGATGACCGTAAAAGATTTTTAAAAAAGAGAGCCCTTGATATTGTTGCTGATCAAACCGGTAAATTACTGGACCCTGATGTATTAACCATTGTATGGGCACGCAGGTTTGCAGGATACAAAAGAGCAGAATTACTTACAAGGGATCACAAACGCTTTGAAGCCTTGTTAAACAATACCAAATATCCTGTCCAGATTATATGGGCTGGTAAACCATATCCGTTGGACTATCCGTCTATCAACGATTTTAATCACCTGGTACATTTAAGTAAAAATTATAAAAATGTAGCGGTGTGTATCGGTTACGAACTGGCACTAAGCAAGCGTTTAAAACAAGCCGCAGATGTTTGGTTAAACAATCCCCGTGTACCAAGAGAAGCAAGTGGTACCAGTGGAATGACTGCTGCCATGAACGGTGCAGTAAATTTTAGCACCAATGATGGCTGGATTTGTGAGTTTATCGATAATGGCAACAATGGTTTTGTGGTACCTCCAATTGATTATGAAAACATTCATGTTCAGGAGCAGGACGAATACGATTTAAACCAATTGTATGAAATTATGGAAAAAGATATTTTACCATTGTACTATGATGATAAAGATACCTGGCGCCATATCATGAAAAATGGTATGAATGATGTACAGATAAAGTTTGACAGCAACAGGATGGCGGAGGAATATTATGAATTGCTTTACAAAAAAGCATAGACAATTTTTGTAACCCTTTAATGAAATTATACGATCACAGCTGAAAGGCTGTGATTTTTTTTAAACCAAATTCCAGTTATTTTCGTTAATACAGTATGATGAAATATCTGTTTGCCACCCTTGTTGCTGTAGGTTTAGTAGTTGCTTGTAAAAAACCAACAGTTGCAACTACTTACCTTACCATCCCCATAGATACAATGATGGCACCGCCAAGGATTGATACAATTTTTACGCCACCACCTCCACCGCCGGATGCCAATCCTTCTACAAAGTATTATTTGGCACTCGGGGATTCTTATACTATCGGTCAATCTGTAATGATACAAGATCGTTATCCCATACAAACCGTAAAAAATCTTACAGCGCTTTCAGTAAATTTTGCAGCTCCCGAAATATTTGCCAAAACCGGCTGGACAACCAGTAACCTCATCAATACCCTAAATGCAATTCCCCCTGAAAGACTTACGTATGATGCAGTATCATTATTAATTGGTGTAAATAACCAATACCAGCATTTAAGCCAGGCCCAATACAGTACAGAGTTTACAACTTTATTGACGAAAGCAATCGGCTATGCCGGTAACAATGCTAAAAGAGTATTTGTACTTTCTATTCCCGATTACAGTGTTACGCCTTTTGCAAATGGTTCCAACAAAGCACTTATTGCCAGTCAAATAGATTCTTTTAATGTGATCAATTTAGATATTGCGATGCAATATGGCGTTCATTATTTAAACATTACCAGCTCCAGCAGGCTAGCTGCTGCAGATCCTTCTTTAGTGGCTACAGACGGCCTTCATCCCTCTGGTAAAGAGTATAAAAAATGGGCAGATTTGCTGGCTCCTATGATAAAGGCTGCACTTCAATAAATTTAATTTGTACTTTTTTACGATCTTACCATTCATCCCGAATTTTGCCTAAAAATATAATTTAACATAGCATATTTGTGTAGTCAATTTTATTGTAACATGATACGCCGCACAAAAAAAATCGTTTTCTTTCTGGGAGATTTTATCCTAACCAACTTTAATACCCCTCCTCCTTTAAGGGCTTAATTTTCATTACTTTTCGAATATACTTCAATAGTCATTGGTGTTATAAAATAACAGTTATAACGGTGTGATGACGACCAGTATATCCCGAACATTTCTTTAATTATTTTTCAGCACATAAAACCTAAATGAACATGGACACACATGATTTAATCAAGTGGGGATTATTTATAGGCATCCCCCTATTCGCTTTATTATTATACAAATTTATTTTGAGGGTATTCCTTGGCGTAGTGATAGTACCGGAGGACCGGATTGGTCTTGTTACCAAAAAATTTGTACTTTTTGGCAAACAGCAACTGCCCGAAGGCAGGATACTTGCTACCGACGGTGAAGCTGGATACCAGGCACAGACATTACCGCCAGGTTTATATTTTGCCAAATGGATTTGGCAGTATGATATCACGTTTCAGCCTTTCACTATTATACCAACAGGCCAGTTGGGGCTTGTGCTTGCAAAGGACGGAGCCGAGCTGGAAACAGGATCGGTATTGGGCAAAAAAGTAGCCTGCGATAGTTTCCAGGATGCGGTGGCTTTTTTAAAAAACGGAGGACGTAAAGGACGGCAAACAGCCATCATTACGCCGGGTTCTTACCGTATTAATACATTTCTGTTTAGCATTGAAATTACGGGTATGACGATGATACCTGAAAACGCAGTTGGCATAGTAAATACACAGGAAGGTAAACCACTGGATGAAGGTCAAATAGCAGGTAAGATTATTGAAGGACATAATAAATTTCAGGACATTGACATGTTCTTGGAAAACGGCGGCTACAAAGGCTTACAGGAGCAAGTAATACTGGCAGGTTCTTATTTTTTAAACCCCTGGTTTACTAAGTTAGAAATGGTAAACATGACGGCGATTGCCATTGGCCATGTAGGCGTTGTAATAAGTTATGTGGGTAATGAAGGTGTTGATTTAAGTGGTACAGAATTCAAGCACGGTAACATTGTTTCCAAAGGACAAAAAGGTGTGTGGGCAGAGCCATTGGGCCCTGGTAAATATCCTGTAAATCCTTTCATTATGAAAGTTGAACTGGTACCAACAACCAACCTTGTATTAAACTGGGCCAATGCAAGAAGTGAAAGTCACCAGTTGGACAAAAATCTTTCAACAATTACGGTAAGAAGCAAGGATGGTTTCCCTTTCAACTTAGATGTGTCGCAGATTATTCATATTCCTACAAACGAAGCGCCAAAAGTAATTGCCCGCTTCGGTAACATGAACAATCTGGTGAGCCAGGTGCTGGAACCTACCATTGGTAACTACTTCCGTAACAGTGCGCAGGATAGTGATGTTATTGCTTTTTTAGGTACCCGAAAAGAAAGGCAGGAATCTGCCAGAATGCATATAGGGCGGGTGCTTGACCAATACAATGTAAATGGTGTGGATACATTGATAGGTGATATTGTTCCGCCCGAAAGCCTGATGAAAACATTAACGGATCGTAAACTAGCAGAGGAACAAAAAGTTACCTACGAAACCGAAATGAAAGCGCAGGAAACCAGGCAAACCCTGGAAAAAGAAACCGCCATTGCAGACATACAAAAAGAAATTGTAAAGGCCGATCAGGGTGTATTGATTGCAGAACGCATTGCAGATGCATCGGTAAAAAAAGCAACCGGTGAAGCCAACAGTGTAAGGCTGCAATCTACTGCAGAAGCAGACAGGCTAAGGTTATTGGCCAATGGTGATGCAGAACGTATCCGTGTGTTGGCAAAAGCAAATGCCGAGCAAATTGAATTGCTTGCCAATGCCAATGCATCGCAAATTACCTTAACCGGTAATGCAGAAGCAGAGAAGATTTTAGCGATTGGTAAATCAAATGCAGAATCATATAAATTATCTGTAGAGGCAATGGGTGGCAATAATTTTACCCAGTTAAAAGTGATGGAAGCCATCGGTACGCAAAACATAAAAATAATGCCCGACATTTTAATTGGCGGCGGCGGAGATGGAGCCAATGGCCCAATAAGCGGACTGCTGGGTTTGAAATTGCTGGAAGAAATTGCAAAGAAAAAAACCGGTAATGAGGAACAATAATTAATTTTAATCCCCTTCTGTAAATTACAGAGGGGGATTATAAAAAAATAGCATAATGGATTCTTACACAAAAAATATCGATATCCGATGGAGTGATCTTGACCCTAACTTTCACCTCCGCCATTCTGCTTATTACGATTTTGGAGCATACTGCAGAATCTGCTTTTTATCCGATGCAGGCGCAACACCTGCAGTAATGATGCAGCAGCAAATAGGACCAATCATTTTTAGGGAGGAAGCCGTTTTTAGAAAAGAGATTCATTTTGGTGATACCGTACATGTCAATATACTGCTGGATAAATGCAATGCTGATTATTCCCGCTGGACGATGAAACATGAAATTTATAAGAACAACGATGTACTGTCGGCCATCATTACCATTGATGGTGCCTGGCTTAATACCAACCTACGTAAATTGGCAAAGCCCGGAGAACTCTGTGTTGCGGCCCTGGAATTGATTCCCAAAACGAGTAGTTTTTTAATGTCTTAAAAGCCATAACTAATTTTAATAACCAATGATATTGAATGCTGCTAAATCATCAGCCCAATAAAAAAATATCTTTGGCCGGCATATGTTATCCCCGATAGTACATTTATACAAAAAAGCTTATAGTGGCCTGTCTCGCAGTACATGGTGGCTTTCGCTTGTGATGTTTATTAACCGGAGCGGCACTATGGTTGTTCCGTTTATGACGATGTATTTAACACAGCACATCGGTGTTGGCATTGGTAAAGCGGGTATTGTGATGAGCTTGTTTGGTGCAGGATCAGTGATTGGTGCACTGCTGGGTGGAAAGATTACAGATAAAACCGGCTTCTACACGGTTCAGCTATTTACGCTTGCTGGTGGCGGCATTTTATTTATTGTGCTGGGGCAAATGCAAAGCTATACTACCATCTGTATCGCATCTTTTGTATTAAGTATGGTGAATGAAGCTTTCAGGCCGGCCAATGCTGTTGCCATTGCGCATTACAGCAAAGACGAAAACAGAACGAGGTCGTATTCACTAAACCGGCTGGCGATAAACCTGGGCTGGGCATTTGGTGCAGCACTCGGTGGTATTATTGCCGCCTACAATTATCAACTGTTGTTTTGGGTAGATGGCATTACAAACATTGCTGCTGCTTTTCTTTTATACTTCGTTTTATCTCCTTCAAAAAACAGTGCTGTTCCTTCCCAAAAAACAGTTGCCTCTTTACCGGTAAAATCTGTTTATAAAGATTACCCTTTTATTTTCTTTATTTGCCTGCAGGTAGTTTTTGCTATATGCTTTTTTCAGCTGTTTACTATATTACCGGTTTATTATAAAACCCAATTGCATTTATCCGAATCTTTTATAGGAATAAATATGGCGTTTAATGGCCTGTTGATTGTACTGATAGAGATGGTGATTATTTTTTATTTGGAAGGAAAGCGCCCTCACTTGTATTACATTATTATTGGCGTATTGCTGGTAGGCTTTTCATTTATGTTGCTGAATATTTTAACAACGGGTGCAGCCAGCATTGCGTATGCAATGATGTTTACAGTTACTATGGGGGAAATTTTTTCTATGCCTTTTATGAATTCTTACTGGATAGCAAGAACAAGTAATAATAACCGTGGACAATATGCAGCTTTGTTTACAGTAGCCTGGTCGGTAGCACAAATCATCGGGCCTTTTTTGGGCGGGCTATTAGTAGAGCAATTTAGTTACCGCCTGCTTTGGTGGGCAACTGCTGCGACTTGTACAGTACTAAGTTTTTGCTACCTGCTGCTTTTTAAATCCACCAAAAATGCATAAAAAAAAAGCCACCCAAAATGAGTAGCGTTCAAAATAGTAATAACTGATTTTTAAAGATTCTTTACCGTAGTGCTACTGGTTATTTTAGTAGTGATAGGAATTGCCTGCCCCATTGCATCTGCATTACCAGCACCATCCATTACCAATGATTTTTGTCTTACAATGCCCGTAGCTAAATCAACGGTAGATTCACCGGTTAATTTAGACTCCATCGTAACGTTTACTTCCATCCCCTGCTGCTCAATTTTTTTGTTGGTAGACTGTGTTCCGGATAAAGTCACTATGGCATCATTTCCTTTAATTTCTTTTAACGTATAAGTTTTGTAAGTTTTCGATCCTTCAACAATGGTAGAATCTGTCCAGCTATCGCCTTGCTTTTTACCCTTAGGCAAAACCTGAAATATTTCTCCGGCGCCACCGCCGTCATCACTGCCACCGCCTGTAAGGTTCTTAATCATGTCCATCATCGGATCTGAATTTTGCACTTCGCCAGCTGATGCTTTCTTTTCACTGATAACATTTCCCGAAGTATTAAAATCTGCTTCACGAGTTACATTTAGCTGCCCTTTCATGGCTTTACCAATTTCAGATTCAATGTCTTCCTTTTTATCAGAATCAAAAGTATAGGCCCGCCCCATTGCATTACCACTGCTGGTTATTTTTGTAATGGTAGAAGCTACTGTGTAGTCAGTTCCTTTGGTATCTTTTACTTCCACCTGGTGAGTCATAGTAGCATCGGAAGTCATTTCCATCGACTGTCCCATTAAATCCATATTGGTTAATGATTTAACAACGTTGTCAATCTGTAACTTTTGGCCCTTTACTAAAATAAGTTTTGTGCCATTAATTTGTGCGTTGCTTGTAACGGTAGTAAATAGGATTGCGGCTAAAAAAAAGCTGAGGTATTTCTTTTGTGTCATAGTTTAATAATTAGGTTGCAAATGTAAAGGGAAAACAAGTTGCGATACTTAATGTTTACAATTTTTAACCTTTAGTAAAAAAGCCGCTGTAAATGATGTATTTTCTTAGTTTGAAATTAATCCATTGCCGCTAAAACCTCAATACATGAGTTATTAAAGAGTTAAAAACGTCTAAACGCCTATACGTCAAAACTAAGTACCTTCTTTATGCTGCTATAGGTTGAAATATATCCAATAAAAAAGCCATCAAAAAAATTTGACGGCTTTATACCTTTATTAAAAAAATCGTATTAGACTAATTTAACGTTAACGGCATTCATACCTTTTTTACCTTCTTGCAGGTCGAATTCTACTTTGTCACCTTCTTTGATG
>JBBQEA010000131.1:0-14642 GCA_038320245.1 Chitinophagales bacterium
GAGGCCAAAACCTCCGCCTCCCCCGCCCCCGCCACCACCCCCACCACCGCCGCCGCCCCCCCCGCCGCCCCCAACAACAACACAGATATCAATGACTGTAACAGATTTTGAGATGGAGGTAAAACTGCATTCCGCTGTCACAATGGTTAGCGTGGGATTGAAAATGCCACCCGTTGTGTACACATGATTGGCAATATTGGTTGCGGCGATGCTATCTATTTTTCCATCCCCATAATTCCATACATAATATTGAATGGGTACAATGAGATTGCTGACTGTTCCGGTAAATTTCACTGGCAATGGCCGGCAACCATCCGGTGGCACGTAAGTAAAATTTACAGCGGGTTGGTAATTGCGGATAAAGCTAAATGTTTTCGGTGTGCTGCTGCAACCAACAATGGTATCTGTTGCAGATAAGGTAACCGTAAAATTTCCGAAAGTAGTATAGTTATGTGATAAGGGCAACGTGTCGTTTGCAATTACCAAAGGAGTGCCATCACCAAAATTCCAGGTAAATTTTAAATCGGTATTGGGGAAGCTGGTGTTGGTAAATGTTACATTGAATGGAGTGCCACAGCCATCAATTTTATTCTGCGTAAAACTCAGCAATGGACCGGATTTTACGGTGATGGATTTTGAAATGGTATCAGCACAACCCTGTGCATCCAGCGCAATCAATAAAAGGTTGTAATTGCCGTTGTTGGCAAAACTGTGGCTGGTAGGTGAATTGTTTTGGAGTGCATTGTTATCGCTGAAAAACCATCTTATACTGGCAGGTGCTGGCAGCGCATCACCAGTAAATGTAGTAGCTGAATTGGCACAAACCGTATCTGGGGCAGTAATGAAAAAAGGAGCAAGCCCAGCCCCTGCCTTTACATGTACCATTGTGTTGATGGTATCGCTGCAACCCTGAAAATTAAATGCAATCAGCTTTACCTCAAAATCGCCGGCAGTAGAAAAAGTGTGAGACACCGGTGAGTAATATTGCGTAGCATTGTTATCGCTGAAAAACCACTGCACGTACCAGGGTGAAGGTGTTGCAGTACCGTTGAATTGGTTTGCTGTATTGATACAAACCGTGTCAGGTACAGTAGTAAATTGTGCCTTTACATTACCAACATTAATCGTTCTGGTTACACTGCTGCTGCATGCATTACCAACTGCTGCTGTAAGTATAACCGTGTATGCACCCGGCGCACTATAAAAATGCGAAGGATTTTTAAGGCTGCTGCTATCTCCATCCCCAAAAAACCATTTGTATTTATTGGCCGCACTGCCGCCGGTGGTTGTATTACTAAAGGCAACCGTAAGTGTGTCCTTGCAACTAAAAGCCACAGATGGCGTAAAAGCTGCAGTGGGTTTGCTGTAAACCCGTATGTACTGAAACTTGCTGGCAGCATCACTTTCGCAGCCCCAGCTATTTTTTACCAGTAAAGAAATATTGTAGTTGCCCTGTGTATTGTAAACAAACGACGGGCTTTGAATGGTGTTGCCGCCTGCTCCTAAATCCCATGTCCAATTAGTGATGGTACCGGTGGCTGTGGAAGATAAATCGGTAAACGTTACTGCATGCGGAGCACACCCGGCTGTATCGTTGGCAATAAAATCTGCCAAAGGTTTTGGATGAACAATAATGCTGTCAGTTTTTGTTTTTACATCTCCATTTAAAAAAGTAACGGTAAGCGTTACGTAAAATTTTTGTGCGGTAAGATAATTGGTTCCCACAACTGCGGCGCCATTTGCTATGATGGTACCATTGCCCAGGTTCCAGGCCCGATTGGTAACGGCACCGCCTGTGGAAGCATCCGTAAAATTTACACCGCCGAGTGGCACGCAACCACTGGTTTTATTGATGGTAAAGTTGGGGGTGGTTTGGGCTGAGACTTTATTGCTAAAAACCATTAAAATTAAAACGAATACTGCCATTATATTCCAGTTGCGGAACATTTTAAGGAATAGCTTCAGTTTTGGTTTGGTTTGCATTTTAAGCGTTTCTGGTAAGCAGACAATCAATGGCCTATCTGTGGGTACAAGATTACGAAATATACAGGAGACAGAACTTGCCAATACAGCCTGTTCATCTCATTTTGATTATTTTAATGCCCACCAGTATAATCTCATTGCCTTATTATTTTATCCTGTTAAGGTCGCCTGCGCTGTTTTTGGCTATCATCTATAATAGGATCTTTTGTATCAAAAACTTTTAAGGTTTTACCTGTATTTATTTTTACAGATCCGGGATTGGCAATGGAAAGCGACTGGCATTTTGCATCAATATCAACCGTAATGGTATCTGTAATTACCACAATGGTAGATGAATCGGGCACCTTGCCTGTGCTCCAAGTTGCCGGGCTGCTCCAGTTACCATTGGCCTTAGTTTGTGCATACACACCGTCATAAAAACGATGAAGATTGCAACTGCTGCCGATGCAGAGCGGATGCCAAATTACGATACCGCTATCTGTAGCTACATACAACCTAAAATCTTGCTCGTTGTAAACCACTGCATTGATATTATCAGAAGCAAGGCCATTTTTTTTGGAATAGAGCCGGTAAAATTTTGAATCATCCAGGCGCTCAAGCTGGCCAATACCGTGATCAAAAAATACAAGTCCAGCACTCGTACCAATGTAAACATCCCCGTATGCATCACCTGTAATGGCGTTGTAATTTACCGCAACATTTGCAGGAAAAATAGTAGAGAAATTTAGCTGGTGCCATTTTTTCTTTTCATCCAGCACCATTACACCACCGTATGCAAGCCCTACCCAAAGCCGATTTTTTTTATCACCATAAATAGCCCTTGCTACAAAGCCAGAAGGAAGGGCAGGTTCACTGTTATGATCGTATGTTTTAATGAGCGCATTAGTGCCGGCATTATATTGCAGTAACTGATTGATACCATTATTGGCTTGCACAAAAGTCCATACTTCATCTTTAAGGCCGCCAACGGTAAGGCAACCTGCCGTTCCGCTGCTAATCCCTATGCCTTCATTTACCGCTTTAAATTCATTACCGGTGGTATTTAAGCCCTGGCCAAGCATTCCGCTTGTGCTGCTGCTGCTGGTAATATAGGCCAACGTGGCAACCCAGGCTTTTGGATTAACAGCATCAACTACTCTTACAGGGTCAATATACATGCACCTGGCATTTCTTGATGGAACATGCAGTTGCGGATTTACGGTGTATAAAGTACTGGTGCCAGTAAAAGGAGATTTTAAATAATTAACACCACCGCCAATGCTGCTTCCACCGCCGGTTTGCCCCGTTCTGCCAGACTGTGCAATCCACATATCTCCCTCTGGGTCAATTTTTATATCATTGATTCTAACATCAGTAAGTTCAGAAAGTTTTTTCCATGCAGTTCCATCGTGAAGATAAAGCCCGGCATAGTTAGTGCCTGCTAAAATATTGCTGCCGTCTGTAGCAATGCTGGTAAAATTATTGGTTGTAAATACCGGTGTATTACTCATATTAAAAACATCCGACTTAACGCCTACTGCATACCAGGCATCATTTATAACCTTGTATTCATTGGAGGTAATGCCATACTCAGATATGGCGATATTCAACGATACTTCCATTGCTGTTGCAAAGCCTGCATTGGGCGTAAGATTCTGCTCCATCAGGTAAGCGATTTTTTCTGTTTTTTCAAAACCCAATCCGGTAATGGCGTAGGGTTGAAAATTGGAGTTGATATACACTTCCCCCTGGGTAATTAAAAAAAACCATTTATTAAAAACACCACTGTTAGTGTGTACACCGCAGTGGTCATTGGTACCGTCTGATTCTACCGGACAATCTACATAATCTCCCGGCTGCCAGTTAGTAGATTTATAGGTGCTAGGATCGTTGTACATTGGTGGATTTTGTAAATCTCTTAACCCAGAGTTGGCAGTACGAACATAATTTCGGTTTTCGCCATGTCGCCAAATAAGTTCGCCAGTAAGCGTAGGATCTTGCGTTTTTGCATAGTTGGTTATACAGGCTCCCCAAATATCGCTGAACGATTCGTTGAGTGCGCCAGACTCCCACCGGTATACAAGATTGCAGGTAGCAGCAGTAATAGCATGACTTAATTCGTGGCCGCAAACATCAAGGTATCCTTTTGGGCCAAAAGTACTGCCATCCCCATCACCAAAGTGCATGTTTTTACCATTCCAGTAAGCATTGTTGTACCAGCGGTGATAAGCAATAAATACGCCGTTTTGGTCATACTCATTATCGGCAGTATGCACATAATTTATGTAAGCGCCATTGTTATCATCCCAGCCCTTGCGCCCGTGTATATTATACCAATAATCACTAACCCACTGCATGTTGTAATGGATATCAAGCGCCACATTATCCAAATTGGTATTGGCTGGTTTATCATACTCTGCGGCAGTCCAGATGTTGTCATTATCTTTAAAATCGATAGCCTGTGCTTCGTAATTAGCAACGGTATTGCCCGGCTGGCGCTGGTAATCGAGCGTTATTATCGAATAACCGTTCCGGCTTTGCCTTAACCTGTAAGGCTTTGCCCCGCCACCTGTAACAAGGTCGGTAACAAAGTTTCTATTGCCACTAAACCGGGTATCGGCTGTACCATTACTATTGGCGGTAGTAAGATTGGTTTTATCGATTTTATCTGATGCTTTTTTTTCATTTGCAACTTGTTCCGCCAGGTTTTGTTTATTGGAGTTTGCCGAAGCTGTTAACGGTTCCGCATGTTTTATAATAGCATCATCCAATACCACAACACCGTTGCTGGCATTTACATAAACCCAGGCTTTGCTCATTGGGGCTAGTGCAAAAATGTTGAATTTATATGCCAGGCAAACCTCTCCTTCGGCTTTATAGGTTTGAATAATTACCAGTTCTCCCCTGGGTTTTTGTCTCTCTTCATCATTTGGGTCTGCAGGATTATCCCAGGCAAAAATTGATGCTCCGGTAAATTTTCTTGCACTGTTTAATGCGGCTTCTTCTGTTATGGCTGGAGTTGTATTAAATTTATCTGGTATGGCATAATATTCCAGCTGCATCATTTTTATTATACCGTTTTTACTGGTAGTATTTATTACGCCGTGTTCCACCTTAATACCCTTGTAATATTGATGAATTTTTTTGATACTGTAGCTACCACTTGTTACAGCATCCTTGCTTTCCTCCACTAATGCATCTTCATTTTGGCGCAAAGCCATTTTTTGTGAAAGCCACGAAAGGCTATTTGCAGGTGCAATTTTTGTATTGCCGGTAAATAAGATACCTGCCTGTGTGCTATTTGTTAGTTTCATGCTTACGCCCTTTGGCTGCTGCAATTCTTCCTTATCTAGTAATTGTTGCATTTTTGATAAGGATGGTTGAGCATAGGCATTTGCACTTACGAGGGTGGTAACAGCAATTACGATTATTAGAAATTTTAGCAATTTCATCAGTTTATTTTTTATCCGCTAAAATAGCTGAGTAACTACATTTGGCAAATACTCTATTTGGAGTATGAAGGCAAATGCACTGCAGCTATAACATGCCACAAATTGTTTAGTTAATTTGCCCAGCGGCTTACATAAAGTTTTCAATCCGGTTTGTTTAGAATCTAAAAAACAGCAACTAAACAATATCCTCCAAAATAACTTTTCTCCACTATCATCTTCCCGGCTCATTACTCAAATAAGTCTCTCCTTCCACTGTCAGCGTAACACCCGTATTCACAGTAAGCTTTCCACTGCCTTCCACTTTCACAGATTTGCAATTGGCATCCTGAGAAATTACAACCGCATGCTTTATAACAACGAGAGAGCCTATGCCAGGCACAACACCATCTTCCCAAACAGCAGGATTACTCCAATCTCCGGGTATCTTTGAATAAACCGGCCCGGTATTAATACATTCTTTGCACAATGTATTTCTAAATACGATGCCACTATCTGTTGCCAGAATAATTCGGCCAACCCTGTAATCAATAGCAATACCTTTTATACTATTTGCCGGCAGCCCATCTGCCATTGTGTACAACTTATATTGGCTTTCGTTGAGCGGATTCGTAACAGTGGAAGCATTGGGCGAACCGAAAAAAACGAATCCTTTATTGGTTCCTATGTAGATATTACCCCTTGTATCGCCTGTTATTGCATTACTGTTAATGATTGTACCAGCAGGAAAAATAGCAGGAAAATTTATTTTACTCCAATTGTTTGTAGCAGAATCCAGCACAACCAACCCGCCCGTTGTGAGCCCAAACCACCAACGTCTTTTAACCTCATCGTAGTACATTGCTTTTATGTTGTAACCAAGGTCAAAAGCTGGTTGATTGTTATTGTCAATAGAACCTAAATAGGCACTATCCGCAGTTCTGTAGCGAAGAATTTGCCCGGCACCTGTGGTGGTGGAATTACTGGAAGCAAACACCCAAACTTCATATCTATTTCCACCAATCACAACACAAAAACCATTGGACTGATTAACGCCATTTTTTTGTTTACTAAAGTAAATGGGTGATATTGGATTTTCTTTTCCAAACACCAGTGAGCCAGGCCTTGACACCCCTGCTGTAAGGTCGGCGAAACAAGCACCCCAAATTCTTTTAAATTTTTGAGCAGATAAAAGTTGCAAGCTATTATTCGCATAAATACTTCGAACATTTCTTGTAGGCAGGCCTTCTGATTCGCTATATTGCTGATAGGTAAAACTGGTATCCTGATAATAACCAATGCCCCCTAAAATTGCCTGAGCACCCATTCTGCCAAACTGTGCAATCCAGATACCGCCATCTCTGTCCGGCACTATTTGAGCAATATTGTGATTGGTAAGAGTAGGCGATTTCTGCCACACTTTTCCATTGTATTTATACAAGCCATTATTAGCTGTACCAGCCCAGATATAACCCCTTTGCCCAATGGCCACACTGGTAAACTGATTGATGGCAAATATGGGTGTGTTCGCTTTATTATACAAAGTGTCTGTCCCCACTCCCACAGCTTTCCAGGCATTGTTTATATTGATGGTATCTGCTGCTGTTATGCCCAGTGTATTGGGGGTGGAGGCCAAAATCAAGACTGCATTTAGCGAAGCATTTTTTGCTGCTTCAAAACCTGAATTGGGTGTCAATATCATTTCAGTGTAGAAAGCAATTTTTTCAGCTTTTTCAAATCCCATTGAATCAATATCATAATGATAGCCTTGTGAGTTGGTACCATTATCTCCTGTTACCAATAAATAAAACCATTTATTAAGTACGCCGCTATTTTTGTGTACGCCACAATAATCGTTGCCAAATGGGTCGTCGGAATTTAATGGAACCGGACAATTTTCCACATTTGTATCGAACCAAAAATTATTTACATCCTTATAGCTGTCTGGCTGCCCCACCTGCAAACGAATTGGCTCTGCAAGTCCCTTTCTTAAAGGGTCTTTCATATCTCTCAAACAAAAATCAACATCAGCACTTTGAATAACTTCATCCCCTATACGAAAAGGAACTTTGCTTTGAGAAGGAAAATTTTTATTGATGAAATTATCTATGCAGGCTGCCCAAATATCACTGAAACCTTCATTTAATGCGCCCGATTCTCTTTTATAAACCAGCCCGGCAGTATTGTCACAAACTGCATGCCCCAACTCGTGGCCTATGATATCTATTGAAGTGGCTGCATCCCATTCATTGCCATCCTGGGTGCCATCTCCATAAAACATTCCCCTGCCGTTCCAGAAGGCGCCCTTGTATTTAACGCCGTAATGAAAAACATTTTTAATATCTGCATTGTTAGCATCATAACTTTTTCTGTCGTGTACCACCCACCAGTAATTCAACACCTGTTCTACTCCCCATTGAATATCCAATGCTGCGTAAGTAGTGTCGTCAATATAACTGGGTTCATCCCACATATTGTTTGCATCTGTAAAATCAGTTAAGCTTGCATCAGCAATAGGAATTACCAGGTGATTGGCATTCAGTACAAAATATGGAGTGCTATTAGCTGCAGTGGCTCCCCAAAGCCTGTATTTATTAGGGGCAACTTGCTGGGTTATAAAATTCTGGTCACCGGAATATTTAGTGTATCCGGTTGCAAAATCATAGACAGGTTTACTATATACTGCTTGCTTTTGAGCATCCTCTAAGGCATTTACACGAACGGCAGGTGGCAACCAAGATGATAATTGCCTTTGTAAGCCTGCTGCTTTGTTTACACTTTTGGCTCCGCTGTTTTTATCCAAATGCTTAATAACAGCATCCACAAAAACTACTTTACCATCCAGTGCATTTACGTACACATTATTTCTGCCTAATGGTTTTGCAGCAAAAATATTGAATTTATATGCCAGACAAAGGGTACCAATTTGCTGGTAACTGTCTTCAATAATCACCAGCTCGCCATTTGGAAACGCATAATCTGCATCAGTGCCTGTGTAATCTTCCCATACATATTTTTCTGCGCCCACATGCTTCAAAGCATTTTCAAGAGCGGTAGCTTCAGTAATAACCGGAACAGTAGCCATGTTGCCCGGCACTGAATAAAATTCCATTTGTAATAACCTTACTTTACTATCTACTTCCACCTCAGAAATCACTCCGTGTTCCACTTTTATCCCCTTATAATATTGTTTCAGTTTACTCAGCTTCGAACCTGCATAATCTGTTGGCTGCCCGCTTTGCAAAAATGCGTCGGTACCCTGTCGCAATGCCAATTTATCTGCCAGCCATGGTAATAGGTTTGCTTTTTGTACTGCCATATCCGGTGAAAACAAGATGCCCGCCTGAGTAGGTATTTTATTGTTGAGTTCAAATTTGTAAAACGATTGAGCCGTATTTTGCTTTTCCCCAGCAAGTTTCTGCTGCA
Organism: Chitinophagales bacterium; assembly: GCA_038320245.1. Lineage (GTDB taxonomy): Bacteria > Bacteroidota > Bacteroidia > Chitinophagales > Chitinophagaceae > Ferruginibacter. The sequence goes on from JBBQEA010000131.1 coordinate 8,817, forward strand.
TTTTTGCAAGCGAAGGTTGTGCAAAAACAGGCAACCCAATATAAATTAATAGTACACAAAATGGGATTCTCACAAATAAATTTTGTTGCATAACATTCTATTTAAGATTATGAAAGCAGTTAATTATTCAGTACAAAGCAGTTTAAAAAAAGGAAATGAATTGTTGTGATTTCAGGAAGGAAATATACATATTAAATTCCAATCATTTTATCCCCTTTTTGGGGGATAAAGAACAGAAAAATAATTTTTAAAATAACAAAAGGCAAAGCTTGACAACCATTTTATATTGATCTGCCAAACTTCGCCTTTAACTAAAGGTGATTGCCTTTTTTATAACAGTGCCTCATACAGCACTTCCACCGGGTGCAATGCTTCTCTGCCAGTACCATCTTTTATCTGGTGGCGGCAACTGGTTCCGGGTGCTGCTATAATTACATCTGCAGCTTGCTTTCTTACGGTGGGCAATAAAACCAATTCACCAATTTTCATAGATAATTCATAATGCTCTTTTTCAAAGCCAAACGAACCGGCCATACCACAACAACCGGAGGGAATGGTTTCAACCGAATAATTTTGGGGGAGTGATAATAATTTAACCGATGGCGCAACGGACGACAATGCCTTTTGCTGACAATGGCCATGCAGCTGGATCGATCTTTTTTCTTTGGTAAAAGAGGATGATTGAATATTACCAGCTTCTATTTCTTTGGCAATAAATTCATCGATCAAAAAAACATTTTTGCTCAATACTTTGGCGGCTTCAAAGTTTTCATCGCTGGCCAAATCAATGTATTCATCCCTGAAGGTAAGGATGGCACTAGGTTCCACACCAATCAATGGTGTTGCTGCTGTAATAATATCTTTCAGCAAATCAATATTTTTATTGGCAATTTTTTTACCTTCTCTTATCAAACCTTTACTCAACCATGCCCTGCCGCTTTCTATGTGTTTTGGGATGATGACTTCATATCCTAATTTCTCCAACAACAAAATTGCTTTTTGCCCAATGATTGTATCGTTGTAGTTAGTGAACTCGTCGCAGAAGAGATAAACAATGCGGCTGCCCCCATCCCCTGATGGGGAGTTATTTGTAGTTCCTTCTTTTTTTCCAGGTTGCTTTAATTTTCTTTGCTTAAACCATTTTTGTAAGGTGGTTGTGTGCAGTGTCGGCATACTTCTTTTTACTGCAAAGCCGGTGAGCCTTTTGATGATATTACTAGTAAAGGGCGTTGTCATTACAAAATTATAAATGCCCGGCATTAGTGCGCCCAATTTGGCACTGTTAGTGAAGTTGGCTATTAGCTTGCTTCTGAACGGCACCCCATTGGCATCGTAATACTGCTGTAAAAATTCCGCTTTTAATTTGGCCACATCCACATTGCTGGGACATTCACTTTTGCAACCCTTACAGCTCAAACACAAGTCCATTACTTCATAAATTTCTTTATGATCAAAACGGTTAAGTTTATCAGAGTTGGTTAAAAACTCCCGAAGAATATTGGCCCTTGCCCTTGTGGTATCTTTTTCATTTTTGGTAGCCATAAAACTGGGACACATGGTACCGCCGCTCAAATGCGTTTTACGGCAATCGCCGCTACCATTGCATTGCTCGGCGTGTTGCAACACATCCTGATCTTTATAGCGAAAGACGGTATTGAACTTAGGCGTTTGCTGACCGGGCGTGTACCGCAGCATGGTATTCATGGGCGGTGTGTCCACAATTTTATTGGGATTAAAAATATTGTTGGGATCCCAGGTGCGTTTTATTTGTTGCAGAAGTTTGTAATTTTTTTCTCCCACCATCTGTTCAATAAATTCTCCCCGCAACCTGCCGTCGCCATGCTCACCACTCAGCGAGCCATTGTATTTTTTTACCAGGGTGGCTATCTCTTCTGCAATAATTCTAAAGAGTGCATTGCCCTCTGTTGTTTTTAAATTGATGATGGGACGAAGGTGTATTTCTCCACTGCCGGCATGTGCGTAATGCACAGCATGCAGGTTATGCTTTACTAAAATCTGGTTGAAGTCTGCAATGTAGGCTGGCAGATCTTTTACATCCACTGCAGTGTCTTCAATTACGGGTACTGCTTTTTCATCGCCGGGTAAATTGCCCAATAGGCCAAGCCCCGCTTTTCGTAAGGTCCATATCTTTTTTGTATCTGCGCCAAACAACAATGGAAAGTGATAACCCAAACCTGCCGAACGCATGGCGTTTTCAACTTCAGCTGCAATGGCAACAATTTCATCCCGGGTAGTTCTGCAAAATTCCACTACCAAAATAGCGCCCGGATCGCCCTGTACAAAAAACCTGTTTTTGTTTTGTTCAATATTGTTTTTGGTACATTCTAAAATATAATGATCAATCAGTTCACTGGCGCTGGGCCTAAATTGCATGGCAATAATATTTGCCTTCAGCGATTCGTCAATGCTGTTAAAATGTATACAGAGCAACCCTGTTTCTTTGGGTGGCAATGGATTTACATGCAGTTTAATTTCGGTAATAAAAGCAAGCGTACCTTCTGAACCTGCAATGAGTTTACAAAAATCAAAATCAGGTTTCCCTACAGTAAAAGGCGCCGATTCCAGCAAAATATCCACCGCATAACCGGTATTTCTTCTTTCAACAGATGGCTTGGGAAATTGCGCCCGTATCTCCTGCTGGTTATCGTAATTACTTAATAAACTTCTTACTGTCTTGTAGATGTTTGCCTCCAGGGTTTCGCCTTCGCATTTTGCATGAAAAGCATCGAGGTCAAGTGCAGAAAAAACGGCTTCACTGCCATCGCTCAGCAGTGTTTTAACTTCCAGCAAATGCTCCCTTGTGCTGCCATACACTACGGAGTTACTGCCACAACTGTTATTGCCCACCATACCGCCCATCATAGCACGGTTAGCTGTAGACGTTTCTGGGCCAAAGAACAAGCCATGTGGTTTTAAAAATAAATTAAGCTCATCCCTTATTACGCCTGGCTGAACCCTCACCCAATGTTCGGCTTCATTGAGTTCAATTATTTGCGTAAAGTTTTTTGAAACATCAACAATAATACCGTTACCCACCACCTGTCCGGCCAAAGAAGTACCCGCTGTACGGGGAATTAATGAAGTATGGTTGGCCAGTGCAAATGCTATTAGTTTTTTTATATCGGCTACAGATGCAGGAATGGCTACCGCCAATGGCATCTCCCGATAAGCTGATGCATCGGTAGCGTATAAAATCCGCATGGTATCATCGGTATAAAATTCTCCTTCTAAGTCCAATCCTAATTTTTTCAGCTGATCTTTCATTCAAATGCGGTTATTAATTTCTACGCAAAAATAAAGACAAATGAGATAGGAGTAAGTTTGTATTGGAGCAGCAAAAAATTCCAGGATAGTAATTATCCGTAAAATTTAAAAAACAAGGGGCCAATCTTAAATTACTTTTTAATATTCAATAAAAACAAACAGGTAACGAAATGCAGGCATACCCATGATTTTTCTCACCCGTGGTAATTGCAAATTCCCCGACTTTTGCAAAGCAAAAATTAATTTCAAAATCTATTCTTAATGTCAAAAGCGATATACGTAGCATCGTCCGAATCCAATAGTGGTAAATCGGTAATTACACTTGGGCTAATGAACATATTGGTGGGTAAGATAAAAAAGATCGCCTATTTTAAACCTGTTATCCGAGAAAGCGGCATCAACAACAAGGATATATATATTGAAACCATGATTGATCATTTTGGGCTAAATATAAAATATGAAGATTCCTTTGCATTTACTTACAATGAATTGCTGAAATACCGCAGTGAAGGCAATATTGCATTTATCATTGATACCATTATTTCAAAATACAAGAAGCTGGAAGACAGCCATGATTTTGTTCTGGTAGATGGATCCGATTTTGACGGAGACGGCGCCGGCTTTGAATTTTCTTCCAATGTGCAAATTGCAAAAAACCTTGGACTTCCTTTGATTCTCATCAGCAAGGGCGACGGATATACACCCGATGAAATAACTAAAAATGTATTAACAACCTGCCAGCTGTTATTAACAAAAGAAGTGCAGCTGCTGGCCGTGATTGCCAATAAAATTGCCGCTGCAGATTTGGAAGAATTGAAACAATTATTTGCCGTACGCTTACCGGCAACTATTTTAAGTTCAATTATACCCTACAGTAAAGATCTGGGAAATCCGACCATGAAGGAAATTTTAGAAACACTGGATGGCAAATTATTGTTTGGGCAAAATTACCTGTCTAACCAGGTAGATCATTTTATAGTAGGTGCCATGCAATTGCGAAACTGCCTTACCCGATTAAAGGAAAATACGCTTGTTGTTACCCCCGGCGACAGGGGCGATATCATCGTTTCAATGATACAGGCTAATCTTTCCAAAAATTACCCAAAGGTAGCAGGCATTGTACTTACAGGCGGATTGGAGCCGGACGAACCAATTATACAGCTCATTGATGGTTTGCAGGAAGTGATACCAATTGTACAGGTACAAACGGGTACTTTTGAAACTGTAAATAAAGTAGGTTCCATTCGTTCAAAAATATATTTTGACAACCAGTTTAAAATAGAACTGGCCGTTGAAACTTTTGAAAAATATATTGATACCAATACCATTCTGGATAAGATTGTAACCGCACATCCCGAAGGCATTACGCCAAGGATGTTTCAATACCAGTTGGTGAAAAGAGCCAAAACATACAAGAAACATATAGTACTACCCGAAGGAACGGATGACCGTATTTTAATTGCAGCATCAAAATTAGTAAAGCAGGATGTGGTTAAGCTTACCATTCTTGGTAAGCCGGAGGAAATAAAAGCAGCGCTCAAAAGATTGAATCTACATTTGGATTTGGAAAATATTACCATCATCAATCCAATAGAATCGCTGTTGTTTCCAGATTATGTCAATACATTTTACGAGCTGCGAAAAAGTAAAAATGTAAACATGGACATGGCCACCGATTTTATGAAAGATGGGTCTTATTTTGGCACCATGATGGTGTATAAAGGCGATGCAGATGGGATGGTTTCGGGCGCCATTAACACCACACAGCATACCATCAGACCGGCGCTGCAATTTGTAAAAACAAAGCCTGGGGTATCAACGGTCTCCTCTGTTTTTTTTATGTGTCTGGAAGACAGGGTTACTGTATTTGGCGACTGTGCAGTAAACCCCAATCCTACTTCTGAGCAACTCGCAGATATCGCCATCTCATCTGCAGAAAGCAGTATTATGTTTGGCATTGAGCCAAAAATTGCGATGCTGTCTTATTCCTCCGGCACATCGGGACAAGGGGAAGAAGTGGAGAAAGTTCGAAGGGCAACAGAGCTTATTAAATTACGAAGACCCGATCTTTTAGTGGAAGGTCCCATACAATACGATGCAGCTGTAGATGCTGCAATTGGCAAACAAAAAATGCCCTTATCAAAAGTTGCCGGACAGGCTTCTGTATTGATTTTCCCTGATTTAAATACCGGCAACAATACTTACAAAGCAGTACAGCGTGAAACCGGTGCAGTTGCCATTGGGCCCATGTTACAAGGTTTAAACAAACCGGTAAATGACCTCAGCAGGGGTTGTACGGTAGATGATATTTTTAATACCGTTGTAATCACTGCCATACAGGCGCAGCAATAAAACACTGGTATTTTTTTCGCAATCACAACCTAACAATCTTTAACAACAGCCGCATGAACATTTTTGTAATCAACTCCGGAAGCAGCTCTATCAAATACCAGCTTATTAAAATGCCTGCAGCAACGGTACTTTGTAGCGGTATTGTTGAAAGAATTGGTATGGAAGACGCTACCATTATTCACAAAAGCT
>JBBQEA010000132.1:0-14564 GCA_038320245.1 Chitinophagales bacterium
CCCTACCATTTAACCAAAACTGATAACCATAATGTTTTCTTTTATCGGCAACGGAGGGCTGTGTGCTTTGCTCTACCCAGTTTTCAGGCAATAGCTGTTCCCCTTTCCAAACGCCTTTATAGTAATATAACAGACCAAACCTTGCAAAATCTCTCGCCGTTGCATAACTGTATGATGAGCCGATATAAGTTCCCGAAGCATCTGGTTCCATCAAAAAACTATACGCATTTATTTTATAAAATAATTCCTTATAGGGAAACGCCGGATACTCCTTTTCTCCAACTGTTTGTCTGATAATTTTACTAAGAATATTTGTATTGCCACTGGAATAATTGAACACTGAACCTGGTTCATCTTTTAAAGGTAAAGATGCTGTATATGCAGACATATCTCCCTTGCTGAACAACATGTTGGTTACATTGCTTGGCAATGAATAATTTTCAACAAAATCCAATCCGGTTGTTTGTTGTAATAAATTTTTAAGGCTGATAGACTGCTTTTTTGTACCCTCCCATTCAGGCACAGGAGCTGGTGCATCAACAGCTAATTTGTTTTGCTTTATCAAAATACCAACCATCGCTGCTGTCAGGCTTTTTGAAACAGACCATCCGAGCATAACCGTCTTCCTGTCAAATTTAGGAGCATATTTCTCCGCTATTATGTTGCCGTCATACACAACAAGTACTGCCCTTGTGTATGCAGGTACGCCCTTTGAATTTGTTTCGTTCATGGCATGATCAATCGCCTTTTTCAATAGCTCATTGTCCACATTTGATTGAACTCCTTCCGGCAGTTTATCACCGTATGGCCATGAGATAGTATCGGGATTAATATTTGGTTTTGATGGAAGGGTAAAGTCTTGTTTTCTAATAGCTGCTTCACTAAAATCATTTACCAGTGTGCAGCCAGCTCCGTTGCGATAAATTGCTTTTCTTTTTGCCAGTCCCCATACCGTTCCGGTAACCGAGGAATCTTTATCATCAACGGAAAATGAACCCATAGATTTAGGGAAATCGGACAGGTCTTCCCGCAATACATCAGCTTTATTACGATGCTGCAAATAAATGGCGGAAGCTAAGTTCTTTGCGCCATAACCACTTATGGCGGGAAATACTGTAAATGAAAGCCAAATAAATAATCCAATAAGAATTACTAAACACAAAATAATTGCTTTAAGAAATTTTCTTTTTCGCATGTAAAAATGGTTTGGTAGATGGGAATCCAAATTTAATTAATTGTTGCAGTATCAGTTTTATATTTTGTTTTGGGTAAACATCTATTTGCTCCAATAGGCCCATAATACCATTCAACTTCTCTTAACAAGCTTCATCAAGGCCTGAAAACGTTGGATTTCTTTTCGAAATATCCTAAGGGATGCTTATTGTCTATTTGATAGACGTTACCTGGAATCTTATAAATTGGTGGTGGGGTTTAATGGATGAAGTGGTTGGTGGGAAAAGTTTTATTTTGTTGCTGTAATTCTGCATGGGTTAGCGCAACGTCCTCGGCTCTGCTTATTAGCTCGTTGAGAGATGTTGCTGGGAATCTATGTTTCACAAAGCACAACTACCTATTCCAAAAAAATCAACCGAATCGGTTTTTTATAAACCCTCATTCATCGTTCAGGCCGCTCGGAGCGTCCCGACCGCACTCAATCGTTCAGGCCGCCTGGAGCGCCCCGACCGCACTCAATCGTTCAGGCCGCCTGGAGCGCCCCGACCGGATACAAAAAGACGTTGCTTGAAATTTATGTTCAACAAAGCACAACTACCTATTCCAAAAAAATCAATCTACTCACTTTTCACTACATCGTTCAGGCCGCTCGGAGCGTCCCGACCGCACTCAATCGTTCAGGCCGCATGGAGCGTCCCGACCGGGGTTAATTCAAACTCCTAAAATCAACCGGCACCAGTTTGCTAACACCGGGCTCCTGCATGGTTACGCCATAAATTACATCTACCGCACTCATGGTTTGTTTGTTGTGGGTTACAATTATGAACTGGCTGTTTTCACTAAACTGTTTAATCATTTTGGTGAACTTGCCTACGTTAGCATCATCGAGTGGCGCATCTACTTCATCTAAAATACAGAACGGCGCCGGCTTAATGAGGTAGATGGCGAACAACAGTGCCGTGGCAGTAAGCGTCTTCTCTCCCCCACTCAACTGTCCAATTGACGAAGGTCTTTTTCCTTTGGGTTTGGCAACAATATCAATGCCTGTTTCTGACAGGTTCTGTGGATCTACCAATACCATATCGGCCGTATCATCTTCTGTAAACAATGCCTTAAAGACCTTTTGGAAATTCTCTCTAACTTTGTTGAACGTATCAAGGAATTGCTGGTTGGCCGTAGCTTCTACTTCCTGGATGGTTTGCATCAGGCTATCCTTTGCCGTTACCAAATCATTCTTTTGCTCCAAGATAAATTCGTAGCGCTTTTTCATTTCAGTGTAGGCCTCAATGGCAGTAGGATTTACCTCTCCGATATTTTCCAGACGCTTACGCATGCGGTCATTTTTTTCCTGTAACTCAGCCAACGGAACATCGCCTGTACGGGGTTCATCAATGATAGCATCCAAATCAATTCTAAACTCTACCTGCAGGCGTTCTTTCATTCCGGCCAGTTGCAGCTTAAGTTCTGTGAGTTTATCTTTTATTTCATTCAGCAAGGTATCAATACCTTCTTTGGATTTTTGTTTGTGTCGAAGCTCCGTTTCTTTTGCTGCCAGTGCATTGCGGAGATTATAATAAGCCTGGTCTGCTTCGTTTAATTTCTTTTCTTCTGCTTCTTTGTTTTGAAGCATGCAAACCAGCAAAGTTTCCAGTTCGGTCAATGCGATTGCAGTGGCGTCAATGCTGCCGGCGGCTTCGGCGAGTTGTGCATTGCTGCTATCCACCTGTACCGTTAAATCTTTTAACTGATTACTTTTAAAAGTAAACTCCTGCTTAAGCGAAACAACTTTACTCTGTTGCTTGGTGTACTGCAGGTTATTATCATTGAAGGTGGCAGTTGCAAAACTATATTCCTGTTCTGCTGCTGCATAATCTCGTTCAATAACCTGCATCCTTTCTGCCAATTCTTCCAGTTGTGTATTGTACTTTTCCAATTCATCCCGGGTACTGGAAATGGCATCATGATTTACTTCCAATTGTCCCTGCAAATCTTCAATCCTTTTAGTGCTGTTTTCTTCCAGCAGGTGCAGGTTTTCAATTTTATTTTGCAGACTAAAAACGAGGTTGGTTAGCTGGTTAATTTCCAGCTGTGTTTGTTTGATGGCGTTTTCTTTAAGCTGCTCGTTAAAGGCAATTACTTCATTGTGCCTTAACTGTATGGTAGCTTTTAATTCGTTTACGATTATATCCTGGGCGGCAATTTCTTCCACTAGTTTCGCCAGGTTCTTTGCACGACCAATTTTTTTTCCTTCAAATAAACCCACGCTGCCACCGGTAATGGAGAACTGTCCCTTTACATATTTACCGGTTTTTTCCAGCACTACTGCCCCATCGCTGTCGGTAAGTGCATCTTCTGATTCTGCAATAAAAACATTGCCCAGCAAGTGTTTGGCTAGATGACTGTATTTATCATCTACCTCAATTACACTTAAAGCAGGAATGGTGCCTGCAGGCTGCTGAACTGCATGACCGCCTGTAAATTTATCCTGTAAAAAAAAGTTGGCCTTGCCCTTTTTATTATCATCCAACAGGTGAATGGCTTGTAAGCCTTCGGCCAGATTATTTACTACATAATAATTAAGGTAAGGTTCCAACACATTTTCTACGGCCGCTCTGTATTCCGGCTGCACATAAATGATATCACTCAGCAAGGGCGCTTCATGATTCCAGTTGGTATTTTTGTGCAGAAATTTCACACTCTCCGGGTAGCCTTCCATAGAATCTACCAGGCTTTTTAAGAGAGCGTATTCATTTTTTTTGCTGTCTAATTTCCTATTCTCTTCAGCAAGTTCACTCCGCAATGCTTCAAGCCTGCTTTGGGTTTGAAAAATTTGTTCTTTGGTAAACTCATGATGGTCCTGCAATTGCTGCAGGCTGATCTTTTTTTGATCGAGTTCATCTGCCTTAACTTTCCGTTCTACTTCCAACTGCTGCAACTGCAACTGGCGTTGATTTTTTTCTTCCTGAATCTGTGCAATCGTACGTTGCAAATTCTGAATAGAAGTATCGGCAACCGCTACTTTTTTCTCTGCTTCAAACTGCTGGCGTTGTATGGCCTGGTTATCTTTTCTAAGTGCATCAATGCCACTGCGCTTTTCATCAAATATGGCCCGCTTTACTTCAACCGAATCTTTTAATTCATCTAACTTCTCAACAAGAATGGTTAGCTTTTCTTCATCCTCCTTTATCTGATTGCTGGTAAATTGAATGCTTTCATCCAGCCCCTTTAATTGACCACCGGCTTTCTCTAAAAATTCGCTTAAACTTTTTTCTCTTTCCTTTAAATATTGGAGACGTTGGGCTGCAAGGCTTTTTTCGCTTTCTTTATTCCGCACAGTAGCCAGCATATCGTTAAAGGCATGCTGCATTTCCTGCAGGGCTTTTTCCTTTTCTATAAAGCCCAGCTTTTCCTGTTCCAATGCGGCGTCTTCGGTGGCAATGGCGGTTTCCAGTTCAATGCGTTTATCTACCTCCACCTGCTGTTGGTGGTTGAGGTCACGGTAGGTAATGTTGAAGCCTTCTAAAGCAGCTTTGGCCAATTCAATACTAACCTCTTTGTAATCTTTCTTTATCTCAAAATATTTCTCAGCCTTCTTTGCCTGACTTTCCAGCGCTTTTAACTGGTTGTTGATTTCAAACAACAAATCTTCAATACGGGCAAGATCCTGTTCAGTAGCATCCAGCTTAAGTTTGGCTTCTTTTTTTCGGGTTTTGTAGATGGTGATGCCGGCAGCCTGTTCAAGCATTTTGCGGCGGCTGTTTTCCTTGTCCTTGATAATATCATCCACCATGCCCAATTCAATAATGGCGTAACTATCGGTGCTGATACCGGTATCCATAAAAAGGTTGTGAATGTCCTTTAGGCGACAGGCCACATCATTGAGGCGATATTCGCTTTCCCCGTTTTTGTAATATTTACGGGTAACGGTTACCATGTTAAACTCGGTGGGTAATAGGTTTTTGGTATTTTCAAAAGTAAGACTCACCTCGGCAAGGCCGGATGCAGAACGGCTTTTGGAGCCATTAAATACCAGGCTCTCCAGATTTTCACTACGGAGATTGCTGATTTTATGTTCGCCAATTACCCAGCGGATACTATCAATAATATTACTCTTGCCACAACCATTGGGGCCAATTACGCCGGTGATGCCTTCGTCAAACTGCAGTACGGTTTTATCTGCAAAACTTTTAAAACCTTTGATTTCTAAACTCTTTAATCGCACTTTATCTAATTTTAAGTAGGACGGCAAATATAAAGGAATGGCATTACAAGTGAAGTTGAACCTTTACACAGTACATATGGGTTATCCACAGGTTTTTAACAAGGTGGATTAGGAGGGTTGAATGAGCATATTTTCTAAAGTATTATTTGCTGTTGGTATGTAAACGAAACTTCACCAGTTGAATCCAAAATAAATTCCTGCAGTTAATATTGGCATTAATGGCTAATTTCGGCGCTCAAAAAATCAGGAATCATCCATGCAGAAAATATCATTGGCCATACATGGCGGGGCTGGTACTATACTAAAAGAAGATATGACCCCGGAGTTGGAACAGGCGTACCTGCAAGGGCTGCAATCAGCGCTGTCTGAAGGTTATCGATTACTTGAAAAAGGTGGTTCAGCAACAGATGCCGTACAGCTAACGGTTGAAATATTGGAAGATAATATTTTATTCAATGCAGGATGTGGTGCTGTATTTACAAAAGATGGCACACATGAAATGGATGCTGCAATCATGAGCGGAAAGGATTTATCTGCCGGGGCTGTTGCAGGCGTAAGTAATATACGAAACCCAATTGCACTGGCTACAGAAGTAATGCGCAATAGCGACCACGTTTTTTTAAGCGGAAAGGGCGCATTCGATTTTGCACTTAAGCAAGGGTTTACTAGAGTGCCGGATGACTATTTCTATTCCCAGTTCCGGTACGATCAGTGGATACAAATACGGAATAGCGATACATATGCACTGGATCATAGCAAAGAATCGGAATTAACAGCAATAAAGGATAAAAAATTTGGAACGGTAGGTGCTGCCGCCTGCGACCTGGCTGGAAATATTGCCGCTGCCACTAGCACGGGCGGGATGACCAACAAAAAGTATGGCCGGATTGGAGATACGCCGATGGTAGGTGCCGGTAACTATGCTAACAACTGTACATGTGCTATCAGTTGCACCGGTCATGGCGAACTGTTTATCAGGGCTGTTGCCGCCTATGATGTAAGTTGCCTGATGGAATATAAAGGCCTGAGTCTGGAAGCTGCCATGAATGAAGTCGTAAACAATAAACTGGTAAAAATTGGAGGTGAAGGCGGCATGGTTGGTGTAGATGCAGCTGGTAATATGGCCCTGCTATTTAACAGTGTAGGAATGTATCGTGGTGCCAAAAGCAGCGATGGAACTGAGTTTGTGCGGATTTACAAAGAGGGATAGGTGGTAGTTGATAATTGGTTAATTGATAATTGATAATTGATAGTTGATAGTTGATAATTTGTGATTGTCAATTGCTGGGTTTAGTACTTTTGGAATTTACTCCCCTATTGAGATTCCCCATCTAATTGCTACTAATAATTAGGATAGCAGAAAACAGGATTTAATTTATGAAAAAAATTGCAGTTATAGTTGCCGGTGGTAATGGCACAAGGATGAACACTCCCCTACCCAAACAGTTTTTATTATTGAATGGGAAACCCATTCTATATTATACGTTACATACATTTTTAGAGGCCTACAACGACTTAAATATTGTCCTTGTATTACCGGAAGATTATATTGCAGCCGGACAAGAAATTATAGATGCCTTTTTTGATTACAACAGAATTCAAATTACCACAGGCGGAAGAACAAGGTTTCATTCGGTACAAAACGGTCTGAGGCTGATAAAAGATGAAAGCATCATTTTTGTGCATGATGGTGTACGATGCCTTTTAAGTGAATCTTTGATTAAACGATGTTATGAAGCTGCGTTGGAAAATGGTGCGACCATACCTGTTATCGATTCAAAAGATAGTATACGATTGGTTAGAGGCGAAAGCAATGAAGCTATAGACAGAAGCATGATTAAACTGGTACAAACGCCACAAACTTTTCATAGCAAGATTTTGCTGCCGGCTTTTAATATAGATTTTAAAGACAAGTTTACCGATGAAGCAACAGTGGTAGAAGCGTTCGGTATTCCTGTTCATTTAATTGAAGGGGAAGAAAATAATATTAAAATTACTACTACACGTGACCTGCTTCTTGCTGAACAATTACTGATGACACACTAACGATATTTCAGCAAACGACAATTGTACAAAGCAGTTTAAACGAAACGAGATAAAATCTTTAAAACAATTACCCGATTGTTCTTTAGTAAACATTACAAAAAATAAAAGAATTATAAGTAACAAATACTCCTCCATTTTTTTACAGCCTTATTAATTGCAATACATGCGTTTCTTCATTTATAGCTTTTGATGTTTTAGTAATAAATAATACTTCGCATCATCCGGCCCCGGTTTTCAATTATCAGCTACTTGCATCCGCTTGTAGGTTTGGTTTTTATTTATTAAAAATTAAACCTGAAAAACATGCAAACGTTTTTAACATTACTCACACACTTTGCTACAGCACTTTTGATACTGTTGCTGTATTATTTCGTTCCGGTGCTTGTATTTTATTATGTAGTTTATAAAAGGAACAAAGGGAAATGGAAACATTTTAAAATACAACAAAATATACACCCCGGCAGCCCACAGATTCGGCGTGAAATAAAAGATTCTTTGTCTGCCACTGTTATCTTTTCGTTAGCAGGATTTTTTATGTACGAAGCAGCAACCCATGGATACACCAAGGTTTATTTTAACATCAATGATTCTGGTAAACTATATTTTGTACTGAGCCTATTCATCAACATTTTTGTAAATGATACCATATTTTACTGGGCTCACCGCTTCATGCATTTAAAATGGGTATTCCGTCACATACATCTTACGCATCATAGGTCAACAAGCCCCACACCCTTTGGTGTGCTTGCTTTCCATCCCGGAGAAGCAATTATTCATAGTACTGTTTATATCTCGTTGATTTTTATTTTTCCAATCCATCCCATTATGTTTGGTGCATTTCATTTGTACAATTTAATTTCGAATGTTGCCGGGCACGGAGGGTACGAATTTATGCCTGATAAACTTGCAAGGCATTGGTTTTTTAATTGGCAGAATACCGTTACCAATCATGATGTTCATCATAAAAAATTCAACTGTAACTACGGCAACTATTTCCTCATTTGGGACAAGCTAATGAACACATTGGAAAACAAAAACCTGAATGGACCAAAAATGTACAAGGGGAAATTAAACCCAGTTTTGAAAATTGTTGAAAAGGATTCAAATATAGATACCGAATTTCAAACCTTGTAAACTGCCTGTGTCTTTTGCAAAAAAAATCCCCTCCAAAAATTGGAGGGGATTGTATCTCTTTAAGCCCGTTTAGGAATAGGGGTATTAATAACCGCCCATGCCACCCATATCCGGTGCACCACCATGTGCTTGTGCTTCTTCTTTCGGTCTGTCTGCTATAACACATTCTGTGGTTAACAACATACCTGCAATTGAAGCTGCATTTTCTAATGCTACCCTGCTAACTTTAGTTGGATCGATTACACCAGCCTTAAACAAGTTTTCGTATACTTCAGTTCTTGCATTGAAACCGAAATCGCCTTTACCTTCTTTAATTTTTTGTACAACGATAGAACCGTCGATACCAGCGTTTTCTGTTAAAGTACGAATAGGCGCTTCTAAAGCCCTGCGTACAATTGCCATACCTGTTTGCTCATCTGCAATCTGACCTTTTACTTTAGGCTCCAACGCTTCAATAGCACGGATATATGCAACACCGCCGCCTGGTACAATACCTTCTTCGACAGCAGCTCTTGTAGCATGTAAAGCATCGTCTACACGATCTTTCTTTTCTTTCATTTCCAGTTCGGTAGCAGCGCCTACGTATAATACTGCAACACCACCGGCTAATTTAGCCAAACGCTCTTGTAGTTTTTCTTTATCGTAATCCGATGTTGTATTTTCTACCTGGGCTTTAATTTGATTAACACGTTCTGTGATTAATTTTTTTGTACCCTTACCACCAACGATGGTTGTGTTGTCTTTATCAATTGTTACAGAAGCCGCCTGACCTAAGTAGGTTAAATCAGCATTCTCTAATTTAAAACCTTGCTCTTCGCTAACAACAGTTCCTGCAGTTAAGATAGCAATGTCAGTCAACATTTCTTTTCTTCTGTCACCAAAACCAGGAGCTTTTACAGCTGCTACTTTAATTGTACCACGTAATTTGTTTACAACCAATGTTGCCAATGCTTCACCTTCCAAATCTTCAGCAATGATCAATAATGGACGGCCTGTTTGAGCAACTTTCTCCAGGATGTGAAGAATGTCTTTCATTGCAGAAATTTTCTTATCATAAATTAATATGTAAGGTGTCGCCAATTCGGTCTGCATTTTTTCGCTGTTGGTTACAAAGTACGGGGAAACATATCCACGATCAAATTGCATACCTTCTACTATATCAACGGTAGTATCCGTTCCTTTCGCTTCTTCAACTGTGATAACGCCTTCTTTACCTACTTTGGCAAAAGCTTCGGCAATTAATTTACCAATTGTTTCGTCGTTGTTGGCAGAGATGGTTGCAACTTGTTGAATTTTCTTGCTATCGTTTCCAACAGTCTGGCTTTGAGACCTTAAATTTTCAACAACGATGCTAACAGCTTTGTCGATACCACGCTTTAAATCCATTGGATTTGCACCAGCTGCTACCATTTTAAGACCTTCACTAATGATGCTTTGAGCCAATACAGTTGCGGTTGTAGTACCATCACCTGCAATGTCTGCAGTTTTAGAAGCTACTTCTTTCACCATTTGAGCACCCATGTTTTCGATGGCATCATCAAGTTCAATTTCTTTAGCTACAGTAACACCATCTTTAGTTACCTGTGGAGCACCAAATTTTTTCTCGATAACCACATTACGGCCTTTTGGACCAAGGGTTACTTTAACAGCGTTGGCCAACGTGTCCACGCCTTTTTTCATTTTGTTTCTAGCTTCGATATCGAAGTATATCATTTTTGCCATTGTAATAGATTTTAGTATTCAGTACTTAGTACTAAGACTTTGTACCTGTGAAATAAATAGTTGATTTTTGTTCTGATGTGATTGTTTGAGTTGTTGGTATTTAGTATTTAGTACTTAGTACTTAGTATTTAGTATTGAGACAATGTACCCGTTAATTGAACAGACGTTAGTGTTGTAACGTTCTTGTCTAAATACTCAATACTTAATACTAAATTCTTTGTATTAAAACTTTACACCTGTTAATTACGTGAACGTTTTTGTTCTAAAGTTCTGGTCTAAATACTCAGTACTAAGTACTTTTTATTAAAACCTTGTACTTGTTATTTAAAAAGCGGTTCGTGTTATGATGTGCTTGTCTAAATACTATATACTTAGTACTAAGTACTCTCTTAAACTATCGCCAAAATATCGCTTTCTCTCATAATTAAATACTCGCTGCCTTCAACTGTAATTTCGGTACCGGCATATTTACCATATAAAACGGTGTCACCAGCTTTAACAGTGACGGGTTCGTCTTTTTTACCTGGTCCTGCTGCTATTACAGTACCACGTTGAGGTTTTTCTTTTGCTGTGTCTGGAATAATGATACCACCGGCAGTTTTTTCTTCTGCGGCAGCAGCTTTCACAATTACCCTGTCATGTAGCGGGGTAATGCTTAACTTTTTAGCCATAATCGAATTGATTTATTGTTAGTAAATTGATTTAGCCCGATTAATTTCGGGTGTACTTACCCTTAGCGAATACTATACCAAGTGAAATAAATTGAATTGTTGGCAGTTTAATTCAATGCTCTGTCAGTTAATTGCAGTCAATAGCAGACAATTTTTCACGAAGCTCATAAATGTGATGAACCTATAATTAAAACAGTACATTTGCGGCTTCAATAAAGTGAGTTTTTGAATGATCAGCAGAAGAAATATCCGCATTAAAGTAATGCAAACTTTGTACACATTAGATAGCATTAGTGAAGATGCCAATTCAAACGATGCCATCCGTTTATTAAACAAACAAATGGATGAAACCCGAAAACTGCTGGTTTACCTTATTTACTTTACTACAGAAGTAGCCCGCTATGCTGAAAAAGATGCCTTAAAAAAAGCCAGCAAACATTTGCCTTCTGCAGATGACCTTAATATCAATACAAAGATTTCCGGGAATGAACTATTGTGGAAAATATTTGAAATGCCCAGTTTTGCGGGTGCAGTTGGTGAAACTAAACCAGCACTAGTAATTGATGAAAATTTGCTGCGTAAGACTTATGAAGCACTGATTGCTTCAGAAGAATATCATGATTACATTGGCGTACTGGCAAGAGATAAGAAGAATGAAAAAAATATTCTGGAGTTTATTTTTACCAATTTGATGTTGCCCAATGAAAACTTTATCAGTCACATAGAAGAGTTTTTTATTAATTGGGATGATGATGCAGAAATGATGCACCTGTTGGTGCTGAATTTTTTCCAAAAGCCTCACCATTTTAATTTTAATGAACTGGTGAGTAAAGAAAAAACTGAATTTGCCAAAAGCCTGCTGCTTACCGTTATCGATAAAAAAGAGGTAAGTATGGAATTACTAAAACCCAAGTTGAAAAACTGGGATGCAGAGCGTATTGCAACACTTGATCTTATTATAATACAGATGGGTATTTGCGAATTTTTATTTTTTGAAACCATCCCGACAAAAGTTACCATCAACGAATACATTGATCTTGCAAAGGATTATAGCACGCCTCAAAGCGGACAGTTTATCAATGGCATATTGGATAACATCCACAAAGAACTTTCGGCTGAAGGAAAAATTGTGAAGAAGAGCTTTAAGAATAGCACGATCTAGTTTTTTGGTTTAAGGTTGTTGAATGTTGTTTAATATGGTTTAAGTGTTTGTTGGTTTAGATGGTTAGTGGTTTAGGGGGTTAGATGTTTAGAGGTTTAGATGTTTAGGTAATTATAGTAAGCATGTGGTAAAAAAGAGTATAATTTTTTTTGAGCCCGGCAGAAGTTTTTCAATTTAGCTTCATTGGCAAATATGATTTAATTATTTATTCTTTTTAGTAAAAAGAATGAATAATCATCCCGATAGCAATCGGGATACATATTATCAATAATGAGCACAAAATCAACACACTAATTTATGCCACGGCTAGTTTAGATGTTTAGATGATTAGGTGTTTAGGGATTTAGTTATTTAGCAAATAATAATAATTACAATGAAAAAATATTGGATGTTTATTTTAAGTCTGGTTGTTTTGTATAGTTGCGATGTGAGGAGAAAAGATAAAATTGCGGATGATGCGGCCATGCTTACAGCATTAGCAATAAAAGACAGTACCGAGGTACAGTTGATTGACAGCGTATTTAATTTTGGAACCATCAATGAAGGCGACAAGGTAGAACGGAGTTTTAAATTTATAAATACCGGCAAAAAGGCCCTGGTAATTGGAAACGCCACAGCTAGTTGTGGTTGCACCGTACCGGAAAAACCGGAGCAGCCAGTAAAGCCGGGTGAAACTGGTATTATAAAAGTTGTCTTTAACAGCCAGGGTAAACAGGGGCACCAGGAAAAAACAATTACGGTAACAGCCAATACATTTACATCATTCCCGTACCTGAAACTGGTTGGGGATGTAACGCCAGCTAAGAAATAATTTATTTAATAATCAATACAAATACACCATGCAATTACTTAGTATCTTTTTAATGATGGATCCCCAGGGAAAAGGCAGCAGCAGCTTTTCACTTATATTTATGGGCTTAATGATTTTAGTGTTCTGGATGTTTATGATTCGTCCGCAGGCAAAAAAAGCAAAGCAACAAAAAACCTTTATCAGTGATCTTAAAAAAGGTGATAAGGTTGTAACAATTGCCGGCATTCATGGTAGCATCAACAAAGTAAATGAAGATGGAACTATTAATCTTGAAGTTAGCCCTGGCAGCTACCTGAAAATTGAAAAAAGCACCATCAGTATGGAAATGAGCGCCAGTCTTAACAAACCGGTAGCAGAAACAAAATAATTACCCTGCCTGGTTTGGCAGTAACGCACCGCTCCCACTTTTCTTCATCAATTCCCTTAAAACAAACCTGTTTTGTTTTAAGGGAATATCAAAGGTTTGATGATAAGTAGGGGCGGTTATTTTATGTACAGACAGCTTCGCTCCTGTTCTTAACATCTTCTCTGTGTCGCTGATTTGTTTTTTAAAATAAAGGCGCAACCAATTGTCGTATCAAAAAACTCATCAGCTTTTCACAGCAGGCTTTTCTTCCATGGTCGGTGTCCCCACCGTACACTGCTTGCTTTAGAATACAGCCCGAAAATGTGTATACAACTCTAACTCATCAATATTTTCTTAATAAAACTTTTTCGAAAAAACCTGTACTTTGCCGGGCTAATTTAAGATTGATTTTTTAAAATAAATCCACTAACAATAGCTCTATTTAAAAATAATCAGCTCTTCACAGCAGGCTTATTAAAAGTCGTCCGCATTGCTTTCATCATTCCGGGGGTAGACCAGGTGCCGGGTACAATCATGCGGCGGATGGTATGGAGTGGTTGTGTTGTATCTCTTCTGGAAGATAAAATAAATGCAAGATCGTATCCCCTGCTTTTTATTTCAGGGATGGCGGCAGGGTTCCATATGCCAAATGGATAGGCAAAATATTTGACCGGTTTGCCGGTAATATCCTGAATCTGGCGCTTTGGTTTTACCAATTGCGTATCCCAATCTGCTCCAACATATTTGGTAACCATATGATGATCCCAGGTATGTGCTTCTACAGCATGGCCACTATCAGCAAGGTTTTTAATTTGTGTTTTATTCATATAGCGGGGGCGGTTAATGGCAATCGTCATCAGGAAATACACGCCTTTAAAACCATATTTATCCATCTCCACTTTACCAATACTGTACTGCTCCTCATCCGTATCATCAAATGTAAGCATCACTGGTTTGGCAGGTAATGCTCCGTCGTGAACCAGGTATTCGTATAATTGACCGGGTAAAATGGTTTGATAACCGCTGTCATACAACGCCTTCATTTGGTCTGCAAAAGATGCCGGCGAAACGGAATAACTTTTCATGTTTTCACTTTCGCCTGCACGTACATTGCGAATGTGGTGATAACACAACACAGGCACTTCTTTTTTTGAAAGCATGGTAGCAAGATCTGCCACATTTTTGGGTGTTTCAATTACTGCAACGGAGTCACTTGTGGTGGCTGCTTCCTTTTTAATTTTTTCGGGTTCAGCTGAGCAGGCTGCTAAAATAGACAG
>JBBQEA010000133.1:0-14506 GCA_038320245.1 Chitinophagales bacterium
CAATATCCTGTGGTCGCAAGCGGTTTTGATTTTTTACCGATTCATAATGCTGATTTGCATCAATGAATAACACATTTTTGTTTTCCTTTTTACCTCTGTTAAAAATTAAAATTGCTGCCGGAATTCCTGTTCCGAAAAAGAGATTGGCTGGCAATCCAATTACTGCTTCCAACAAATTTTCTTCAATCGTTTTCTGCCTTATTTTTCCTTCGCTTGCTCCACGAAACAAAACACCATGAGGAACAACAACACCCACTTTTCCTGTGCCTTCGTAAGTGGTTTCAATCATGTGGCTGATAAATGCCCAATCGCCTTTACTCTTTGGCGGTGTGCCTCTCCAAAAGCGGTTGTATTTATCCGTTTCGGGGTCAAAACTATCTGCTGCTTTATTTTCTTCCTTATCGTCAACCTTTCCCCACTTGTCAAGCGAAAATGGTGGGTTCGCAACAACTGTATCAAACTTCATCAGCGAATCGCCTTCTTTTAGTTTCGGGTTTCGGATGGTATCTCCCCAACGAATGGTGGCGTTATCAAAACCGTGTAGAAACATATTCATCACTGCCAATGCCCATGTGCTTCCATTTGCTTCCTGTCCAAATAGCGAAAAATTATCGGAGCCAACTTCTTCACCTGCTTTAATTAGTAGTGATGCTGAACCACAAGTAGGGTCGCAAATTCGTGAACCGGGTTTTGATTTGGTGAGTTTGGCAATAAGTGTAGAAACTTCTTTTGGTGTAAAAAATTCACCTGCTTTTTTTCCTGCATCGCTTGCAAAGTTTTCAATCAGGAACATGTAAGCACCGCCAATTATATCGTTGCCATCAAGATGCGATGGACGCAAATCCAATGTATCTTTATTAAAATCAAGCAACAAATTTCTTAATCGTGTGTTCTTGTCTTTCGATTCACCTAAGATTGAACTATTAAAAGAAATGTTTTTAAAGATTCCAGTGCCATCTTCACTATACAATTTCTCACGGTTTGCTTCCACCAAATCTTCTAAGCCAATATCAATTAACTCTCCGATGTTGGATTCGTTGCGGTGGTCAAATAAATATTTAAAATGGCAGTTTGCTGGCACAACAAAGCGTTCATGCTTCATTGCCCGGTCTGCTCTTTCTTTATCTCCGTTGTATTTTTTAAGGTGTGCTTCGTATTTATCATCGTGTGCATCGCTTAGGTATTTTATAAAAAGCATGGTCAGCACAAAGTCCTTGTAAATACTTGGGTCTATACTTCCACGAAATGTGTCGCAGGCTTTCCAAACTGCATCGTTGATGTCTTTTTGTGTAATTTTTTTCATCTGCTCTATTTTATGACGTTAATTATTAATTGTTGGATTTGTTGTTCTCTTAGCGAATCAATTTCTTTTTTCAGTTTCTTTTCTGTGTTACGAAGGTGGCTAATTTTTAAGATTGCCTTCTGAGTTTCCATGTTCGGGATTGAAATTTCTAATTCCTCCAAAACAGCTTTTGAAATGGAAACTATAGAACTACCGATTGCTTTTCCTTTTAAAAACTTTTGCGATGTAGGATGATTGATTAACCATACTAAAAACTCAGGCAAAATTTTGTTGCTGAAACCCTGTTGCATGCGAATTACAAAAAAGGAAGTAGAAGCAACCGCAGGTTGGTTTGTTTTTTCAAACCATGCCGCAAAATTCTTTGTGCCTTTGGCTGCAAACAAAACATCACCGTGTCTAAGCATGTGCTTGTCTGTAATAGTATCGGCTTTCAGGTCTGGGTGAAGTGAGGTCTTGAGTTGTCCGTTTTCGTCAAAGTGTTTGGCTTGTAAATACACGATGTCGCCCTTTGCAATTGGTTTTGCAAATAGTCCTGTTTGGATGGAAGCGATATGTTTTAAGTCCGTTTTCAAATTTATTTCTGTGTAATTGTTCTACAAATCTGTGCAAATGTAGTCAAAGATTCCAGAACTCCAAACTTATTTTAAATAAATATTTAAGTATGAATTCTACAAATTAGCAGATAATTTAGATACGAAGACGGAAAAGCGTTTGCGATTGCACTCTTTTGACTTTGCTTTTGGGTGGGTTTGTGTGCCGGCAAGCAAAGGCAAATGTGTGCAATGTGCGGAGGCAGAAATTCAATTTTTTGTGCGGTGGGGTGTTTTTTTTTCTTGGGACGGCTTGTGTGTCGCCAAGTTGGTCTGCTGGTCTATGTCAAAATGCAGCGAAAAAGTCTGCCGAGTTAAGGTCGTATGGAAAGTTTGGTCAAGATGTCAAAGGTCGATGGTTTTTAGCTGTCTTGTCGATGGTTGTTGTGTCTCTTTTTTAGGCTTGCTTGTAACGTTCGGGTATTGCTGCAGGCAGGGAATTCATTGATCGTCAAGCCCCGGAACTGAAGCCGATTGAAAAACTAAAGTACAAGATAACAACAAAAAGCCCAACAGAGTTCCGTCCGCCGGAACTGCTGCTGATAGTGAACTGCAGCCGATTGTTTCAACGTCAAGCCCTGCTTGCAGCAATACTTTTGTTAGCCGTTCGCCCTTCTTCTAATTATTTTCGATTTTGAAAGCTTAGTACTTAATAAAATGTCTAAAATGTGTATAAAAAGTTGTGTAACTTTACATAACTTTTAGTAAATTGCACTAAATAATTGATAATCAACAATAATAGATTTGTAAACTTACATTACTTTTAAGTATGAATGAGATAGATAACTTAATAAAAAATGCGATGGAGTCTGGAGACAACAAGACTTTACTTCGACAACATTTTGAAACAAGGCTTGAATTATTAGGCATTACACTAAATCAGTTCTGCGAAGGCTATGAAATGGCTTCCCGTGCTATAAACTCTATTTTAGACGGTAATTTCAAATTCCTTGACCCAATTAGTCTTTTAAAAGTTGCTAACTTCCTAAATACGACTTCTGATGAAATTCTAAAAGAGTGTGTTTCTTACATGCCTGCAAATACTCAAATACAATTAGACGATTCAAAAAAACGAACTTACATACTTGATAATTTCAATTTACCTGGTCTTAAAAAGGATGGGGTAATAAGCACAATCAAAGATTTTGGTCATATTGAAAAATGTCTATTAAGAACTTTTGGATTAAATAACATTTATGAATACTCCGAATTAGATAAATCCATGGGGTTGTTTAGTAGTCTAAAAGTTACTTTAAAAGATGCCCGACCTAAGAAACAATTCAAGAATAAGGCTACCAAAATTTGCAGTTATTTAATAAACAATAATGAGTATGAACAAGATAATTTAAAAGAAATTTTTCCAAAGATTAGAGCTTACTCTTTGGACTTGGAAACTGGTTTACTAAAATTAATTAAAGACTTATATAATTTAGGTATCACTGTCATAATTCATCCTTCTATATCTTTTTCAGGTGCAAGGGGTTTAACCATTGCGTCAAATGGTAAGCCGTCTATTATTTTAACGGATATTGGAAAAAAGTATTCAACTCTTTGGTTTGCCTTGCTCCATGAATTGTATCATGTGTTTTTTGATTGGCAAGATATAATTGATGGTCGCCTTCATGTGTCAGATGAAGAAGATTTTATTAGTGAAAAAGAAGTAAAAGCAAATGAATTTGCAAGAGAATATATGTTTCCAAAAAAGCGAATGCAAGAAGTTATTCCTATTATAAGCAATCCTATTGCAGTTAAAGATTATGCAATTCAAAGTCAAGTACATTATAGTATTATTTACGATAATTACTGTTATGACAATCCCGATAAATATTCATTATACTCAAGGTTTATTCGTGTGCCATGGAATAGATTAGAAAAGTCCATATTAGGTTCCCTTTCAAATTCTAACTCTCCTGACGAGTATGCTAAACATTATCAAAATAAAATTTTCGCAAATAAATAATTCGTAAAAATGAAAAATAAGACTGGCGAGCAAAAAAGAATTATAGAAGTTCAAAAAGAGTTTGAAAAGCAAAGAGTTCAAGAACTTCTTTTTGGCCCTGAAATTGAAATATTAACGAAACAATCCGATATATTTCTTGACAGGATGTTACTTGAAATTGAGTTAAGGGATGGTAAGTCCAAAATCTCAGATGTTATTATGCTTGAGCCAAGAATTTATGAGGCTATTTTTCATAAAATTTGGTTTTATAGACTTGCAGATATGTTAGGCGTTCCAAGAAGTGTAATGGATAAATATGTCAAGCCTAAATATGTAAGAGAATTTTTTATAAAGTTTGTCTATGCAAGGCTGGGTTATAAAGTATTACGTGAATTAAAAGCTGCAAGAAAGTTAGCTCAAGCTCATAATGCTAAACTTTTTCAATTTTTAAAAGATGAGTACTATAAGCTTATTGAAATGATTGCAATACACATTTATGAGGAAATGGAAGGTAAGGACTTCAAACAGTTTGTCGATTCATACTCTACAAAAAATAAATTACCAATTCAACAAACACTTTCTTTTTAATTGTCTGTAAGAAGTAAGTTTAAAATAAATAAGAAATTTGGCTATGTCTCTCCGTGATTTTAGGGACTGTCAATAGGGTGACGGCTAACGGACAGGGCTTTATGCTGTGCTGGTATTCATTGAATGTCCAGCCCGGAACCGCTGCCCAATAGAATTACTGAAGATGAGGATAACAACAAAAAGCTAAATAGTAATTCGTCAGCCGGATATTAGCTGATAGCGATATGCAGCTCATTGTTACTACGTCTGCCAGCATAGCATAAAACCCCCTGTTATGTGTTCGCCCTTCGTCTTGGTGCATTGAATTGAAAGTATGTGTCCACCGTGGCGGAGTGTCCCGGAAGCGTTGGCACAAGGCAGGCTCTTTTGCAAGGTTGGCTTTTGTGTGTTAGCTTTGTGTTCCTTGCAAATGTGCCTGACTTGGTGCGGTGGGTGTTAAAATTCTATCTTAAATTTACAATCCGACTTTATCTTTATTGTTTATAGACATCAATATCAATAATGCTAATAAACCTACAGCTACCCCAAAATACAAAGTGATTATAAATCCAAATTTTTCTAGTAATTGACCTACTAATAAATAACCGATAATAGCTGCCACCCATGCTGTGGCAGCATAATAGGTTTGTGCTTTTGGGAAAATATCTGCATTAAACCAACCATAAAGCAAAGACATCGCTGGAATTCGACTGGCATAAGCAAGAATACTGATACAGGCTATTGCTAATACAATAGTTATGAAATGCAATCCTGTAAGCAGTAATAGAAAAGATAACACAGTAGTAACGTAGCAATATATGAGTAATTTTTGTGCTTTTATTTTTTTATCTAAATAGCCAAATAATTGTGGTACGAATAATACCAGTAATGTGCCGTAAGCTGAATACATAGAAATATCCGTAAGTGTAAAACCTGTTTTTTTCATTTCTAATGAAAGACTCATTTTAAACACATGAATAAGCAGTATAATTAAAATGGAAGAGCAAATAAAGAGAGCAAATTGTTTGCTAAACTTACCCGATACGTTTGGTGCTTGCGACACAGATTGTACAGAAATATTTTTTGCAAACAGCATAGAGGCACTAACAAATGTAAATAAGAAGGCAAATAGTAAAAATGCCGTTTCCATACCCCAATTATCAATGCTGCTTCCTATAATCAGACCACCCAAAAGTGTAGCCAAAATACTGCTTAACCCTAGCCAACCGAAATTTTTTGCAAGATTGCCTTTTGTTGAATAATGACCTGTAAGAATAGCATTGGCATTGATATTTGCTGCTGAAAAAAATGATAACGAAAAAGTGATAGTTAATAACGAAAAGTAACCCTTCTGCATGCCTACCAGCCAAAGCAAAAGACCAATAGGGATAATGGTAAATAATAAAAATGTTTTGGGTTTTATTTTCTTAGGCACAAAATATCCGCTAAATAATGTTCCTAACAGGCTGGCGACATACATTACCGCCATAAAATAGCCTATCTGAGAAATTTTAGCTCCTGTATTTTGTATCAGGATAGGATATACCGGCAGCAAGCCTTGTACAAACAAGCGAAGTATAAGACTGCACACCGTTAATATGTAAATATTTCTCTTATTCATTTAATATTTTCCAATGTTTATTGAACAAGAAACAACGGCTTCGTCAATTTTGAATCAGCCCAAAAGTTCAATGTAATAGAGTCGGAAACTGTGATTACGAAATGAAACCATCCCGCTGGGAGAAACAGGGCTTCGCCTTCGTTCAGTATTATTTCCTGCACCTGATATGTATTGTAAAATTTTTCTTTTTCAAAAGTTTCCATAATCGTTTCCAAATCAACTGTACTTGTAAATAAATTTGGGTCGGTATCAGGAAAGGGTTGCTTTGTATTAAGTATATCCGAATAGTAGGGGTGAATGATTATCCATTTTTTTGAACCTTTAATCTGATATACAACGTTATCCAATCCGTCCTGATGCAGCGGCGTAGTACAGCCTTCATCTCCCACCCAAAGGCTTGCATTTACCAAATGCTCTTTGGCACAAAAATCAGGCAATATTATGTCCATGCTTACGATGTCTGCAATTCATATTTTGAAATTACCGAGATAAGGCGGGTATTTGCCGCTAGTTATTTGTCGTTGCTGATGATACCAGTTTTCAAAAAACACTTCTTCCATATTCCTGTTGCGACTGGCATACACATCGGGGTTGGCATAATCGTCCGTTCTTATCATTACTTTTTTGTCCTTCATAAAATTAAGCAGGCGGTTTTGTAAAAATTCCAGTTCCTGAATATTTGTAAAACTATAAGCAGTAGCCAAGAGGTTTTTTGCTAGAAAAACAAAAACTGGTTTTGACGGAATAAAAGAAGAACGAAGTAGCTGATTTTGGGGAGGACTATTAGCAAGCCTGTTTATTTCAAATAAATTTCCTTTCTCCATTCCTTTGATTTTATAAAATTTTATAAAGAAAATAAAACTCTTTTCCCCTGTACACGGTTTTGTCCTCTAATGCAATTAAATCAAATTTATTTATCATCATATCCACAGATTTTTGATTATTAACCGATACAAAGTTTACGTTTATCGGATTTCTAATATTTTTTCTGAGGATGTCTACACTATTGTACCAAAGTCTGGTATATAGACTTGGCTTGATAACTCTGTATTCTTTTAATACGCTGGAACGGTCTATCAAAGCGGCTCTTGCTATTATATCTTCTTCGGAAGAGTTTAAAATCTTTGCTAATTTACTGTAAGGATAAATTTCATCGGCAGTGAATACAACATCTTTTCTAAATACAACTCTCTGAGTAGCCACCACTTTATCTATATTATTATCTATTACTACAAACAAGGTAGTTTTTCCCGTTGCGTCTAACTTATCTATGAATGTTTTTACTTCGTGGTCTGCATATAGCTTATCGCCTTTTTCCAATGTAAGACATTGATATCTTACTTCGTAAGCCTGTTGTTTTTCGGCTTCTGTTTCTGCAATCTTTAAAGTAAAGTTCAAACTATTTTATTTTTGAATAAAAAATTAGCCACGTCCAACGCAGTGCTGCCAATACCAAAACCTGCATCAAAGCCTAATTCTGTTGCTAATTGGTCGTTAATTCTTGGTCCCCCTACAATACATACAAGGTGGTTTCTCAATCCTGTGGCTTCCAGCATATCTATCAGTTCGGTCAAGTTATGTATATGTACATTGTGGTGCGTAATTACCTGACTTACCAATAGCACATCGGCTTTGTGCTTTTCTACTTCGGCTATCAGCTTTACATTGCTTACTTGGCTTCCTAAATTCACTACTGAAAAACAAGTATAGCTTTCTAATCCTTTTACTCCTTTATATCCTTTTTTGTTCAATATGGCATCCAATCCGACTGTGTGTGCATCTGTGCCGGTGCAGGCTCCCACGATTGTTAAATGGTGCGGCATTTGCTTTTCAATTTCTTCCCTGTTTCTATAGTTTTCAATAACTCCACTTGTTGAAATGGAAACAGTCACTTCATTTGCTATGCGGGCAAATAGCTGTACATAATGAAGGTTATGGTCAAGGGCGGTAATGTGTGCAATTTCCGGTTGTGTAAGATTCATCTGGCGGCACATTTTGTTCACAGCATCTGTAATGTCTTTTTTGAGAACTGGCAACGTGAATGATAACTGTAAAAAGCCGTCATTCATCCTGTCCCCGACTGGTTTTATGTTCAGCGTGTTGCTCATCAGGGCAAAAATTTTTCAAAAGGGTTAAAATAATTGTTGCTTTTATCAAAAACACCTTCACTGCCTTTGCCACCGTAAATACTTCTGCTGATACCACCAAATTTTCCGGCTTCTATAGTGGATATCAATCCTTCCTGTTTTATTTGTTGCAGCAAATGGAATGCTTTTTGTAAAACATCAACAGCCCGGTGCTGTATTATACCATTATCCCGAATTTTAAATTCCGCAGGAAAATCTTTGAAATAGTTAAAAACATACCTTGTGTTCTGGATTGCAAGCATTCTTTCATGGATATACGGGATATGTATCGCTTCACTCAAAATACCCACCAAATGAATATGCTGCCCTGTGCCAATACTGCAAAGATTGAACAAAGTATTCACCACATGGGCAAAGAAAATATTCCCGTCAATATGTTTGGTAGGTGGCATGTATTTCAAAGGGCAATCAGGAAAACATATCCTTGACAATAGTGCGTCTGCCATAGAAAGTAAAAATCCATTTTCCACTTCGGTATCCATTTCAAACGCATGCCCCAAACCAATCTGTTCATCTTTCAAGCCGGATAAATGGGCAAACTGCCTATTAATAAATTGAGAAGTGAGAACGGTATGCATTTCATCGAACTGTTCGGACGTGGTCAGGTAATTATCTTCACCTGTATTGATGATGATACCTGCATAAGCCTGTATCCTACGAGCAAAATGCTGGTCTGTAAAAGTTCGAACCATGTTAATGTCTCTGTACAGAATGCCATACATGCTGTCGCTTAGCATCATGTCTAATCGTTCCAATGCACCCAATGCCGCCATTTCAGCCATGCACAAGCCCGATGCATAATTGGTAAGGCGAACGTACCTGCCTAACTCTTTACCAACTTTGTCCAAATGTGTCCGCATCAACCGGAAATTTTCCTGCGTGGCGTAAGTTCCAGCAACGCCTTCGGTTGTGGTTCCCTGCGGAACATAATCTAACAAGGACTGTGCGGTACTTCTGATAACAGCTATTACATCTGCTCCCTGTTTAGCAGCGAGTTCCGCCTGATATAAGTCTTCATGAATATTGCCTGTTGCAACTATGACATAGAGCCAGGGTGTTGTTTGCTCCCCATGTTGCTTTAAAGAAGTGGTTCTTACACTGCTTTGCTCTGATATTTTGTTTAAAGCAATTTTAGCTTTTTGGACAAGGCTGTCTTTATACTTGGTTATATCAATTCCTTGAAGATTAGGCAAGGATTTCCTGTTACTATACAAGTCTTCAATCCACTGCTCAGCAGAAGTATTAAAATGTTCGTTTAAGAACTCAACGTATAACGCTGTTCCGTTTATCAGTACACTGGCCTTTTGAAGCTTGTCGCAAATAACATTTACATGAGGAATACGAAGTTCGTCACTTGTAGCACCATTAATTCCCAATAAGCGTAGCACAGCTCTTTCTATGCCGATGGTGGATTTTCTTTGCAAAATGTCAAAAATATCTTTAGCTATTTCAGCCGCTAAAGCATGACATTCACTAATGACAATATCGTTCAATTTCAACATGCAAATAATTCATTTCTCAGGTTAATTACAGGTATAGTTTTTACTATATTTTTCAGCATTAAAGTGTAATCCTGTCCTGTCGTATTGTTGTTTGCGTTAAAAGGATTAAATGTTAACCATAGCAATTCTGGCAGTTGCTTGTTAAAAATAAGATGGTTGCCGTTATGCTTAAACAATTCATATTCCTTAGGACTTAAAAATGCATGATTGATGTTTTTTAAAACAACTGTTGTATTGTTCAGTGATGCTGCAAAAGTTGTGTCAAGCAATACACAATTAGGCGCTGTATTGGGCTTTGATGGCAGGCTAAACAATTCTTCGAAGAACAACACTTCGTTCCTCATAAAATCAACATCATCTGAAAAGCTGTTTCCGATAGATATACTTATGTAATCATCTTTGCTTGCCAGTTCAAGAAATGCCTTTCGGTTGACAGCTCCGTCAATCAAGTAAACAGCGTCATTTGGTATGGTCTCATTTTGCATGATGCGTTTCATATCTGCATTGATGCCAACAGTTGCAACGATTGTTTGAGTAGCTTGCTTTGCTTTTGCAATAACAGGATTGCCATGTATGGCATGACGATTTTCATTGTGCAGAATCTGAAAAGTATCTTCCAAAACAAATTTGTCCGTTGTAATGCAATAATCATTTTCTTGTATTGTAATCTGTGGTTTGGCTAATCCTGTAATTGAATCTATTGCTTCGCCGTCATATCCGCAGGATAAAATTAAGATAGGTCTTTTGGTTAAAGTTTTCAGGGTAGCATAGGTATGCAGCAATGTGGTTGTCTTGCCTGCATTTTTACAAAGCCCCCAAAAGAATATCTTAAACGAAGCAGGATGCTTTTTCAGCAACTCAGAAATGATATTTTCGGAGAAACTTCTCATCTTAACAGGGTTTGTATTTGCGGGTATTTTCTTAATAAATCTAAAGTATATGCAGCATGATGGGGATAAAAACCATTGCCTATTATCATGGTTACCTGTTTGCCGATGCCCTCAGCCCCTAAAGCTGCTTGGGTAAAAGAAGTGGCAGTATTGAAATATAAAATTTTACCTTCAGGTTTGGCACAAATAATGGCTGCCATTTCCACATCGGGAACATTGGTACAGTCAAAAACCAAATCAAAGTTGTTTTGGTAGCCAATGTATTCTTTAGTTATAGACACATCGCAACATTCAATAAGAAAAGGCAAGCCTAAAGAATTGATTTGTTCTATTCGCTGTGTATTCTTTTCAATAATAGTAACAGAAGTATTGCCTGTGTCCAAAGCCGCAATTGCACTCAATATGCCACTTGTGCCTCCTCCCAAAATAAGTACACTATCTTTTTGCTTTGCATGAACCTGAATCAGTCGTGGAGCTCCGCAAACATCTAATGCAGACAATGCGATTCTTCTGTTAAGGTCTGCAGGAATTTGCGTAAATGGTGAATCTTTAAACAAAATTGCTTTGCCTTTTACCTGCAACTGTGCTTCATTAAGAGAAACTGAAATTATTTCATCAATCTGCAAAGGTGTTAATGTCAGGCTTACCAAAGTGGCAATGGTGTCGCCTGGTTTTATCACGCCATCAATATTATTTCCGACAGTTATCACATCACCAACCAGCATCCCTCCTGAATTGGTTACTGGGTTGTGCATTTTGCCTCTTGATTTTACTATATCTAATATCGCCACGGATATTTTTCTCTCATCGTTACCATTTGCCTGTTTAAGTTGGCGGAAGCTGTTGCTATCAATATTCAGTGTTATTACGTTCAGCAATATTTCATCTGGTTGCGGTTGCATGGAATTGTCAAGCCGTGCGGCGGCTTGTGGAAATTTATTTTCATTGTCTTTCACCCTGTGCAGACCGTACTGGCTCATTTTTCAAAATAGTTTTTACTGTATTTAATCGCAGTGTACATAATTTTATTATTGATTCGACATCGGGTAATGCAGGGCATGCCCTGAACTCTATCGTTCCCTGCCTATGAGGTTTTATCCATTGCAAATCTCGTACACGATACAAAAATTCTTCCGTAGGCATGGAAGTGACTAATTTAGGAAAATCATTGATTGTTTTAGCTGTAAAATATTCTTCTTCAATTCCGAAAAGAGGTGTCTTTTGCAGTGCGTCTATCCAGTTTTCAACTGTCCATTCAAAGGTAGGAAAGCCAGTCAGAGGATAATTTTTAAACGCCGCTTTGTATAACTGTTCTCTTTTTTCAAAAATTATTGAAGGACTAAACCGGCTTTTGATGCTTTTCTTTACAGCATTTAAAATTGCTTTTTCTTTGTGATATAATGCAGGGAAGACCTCATCATATTTTTCAAAAGGCACACCGCCGATATGCACTTGTGTAGCAGCAATGCCCGCAGCATAATTGGCTATGGCATCATCAATAGGCTCATTTCTCAACGCAAATAATTTGGAACGGTAGAGTATTAATTCTTTTCTAAACCTTAAATCACTTTTTGTCCGTTCATCAGAAGTAGAAATAGCAAGGATGGGGTCAAAACTTATCTCAAAATGCAAAGTTACGGCAGCATTGTAAACTGCATTAAAACAATGTTGCAATCTTTGTTCGAGAACGCCTAAATGACTACTGTAAGCTATTTCAATTTCCAACAAAAATGGATGATGGTCATATTTGATAGTGTTAGATTCGTAATCAGTAACGGCTTCAATATAGCAGCCGATATTTTCATCGGTGAAGTATCGGGGAACAAAATTATTTATAGCTTTTAGAAACTGTTGCGATTCTTCATGAATAACAGGGAAGCCGTTTTTCAGCAAAAAAAATTCCTGCTCCACGCCAACAGTCAGGCCATCCTGTGGGGGAATGGATTGGAAATAGTTTACAATGCTATGGTATAAGTCTGTTTTCACTAATAGTCTTTTAACAAAAAATCATTTGGTGTCTTGTCATCATTATTCAAATCCGAAAATGAATATTTGTAAGTATTTCCTTTATAATTTGTCAGTATTATTTCGTTATCGTTCAATTCCTTTACATACTCCGGCAGCAAAGGGATTTTGCCACCGCCACCCGGCGCATCTATTACATAATGCGGCACAGCAAGTCCGGAAGTCCAGCCACGAATGGCTTGTATGATTTCCAAACCTTTTTGTATGGTAGTACGAAAGTGCATAGCCCCTTTTGTCATATCCGCCTGATAGATGTAATACGGCCTTACCCGCATTTTGAGCAAGCCAATTACCAATTCCTTCATTACTTCAGGGTCGTCGTTTACGCCTTTTAGCAATACAGATTGATTACCAACAGGGCAACCTGCATCAGCCAGCATTTCACAAGCTTGCTTTGCTTCGGGAGTTAGTTCCCACGGATGGTTGAAATGCGTATTGATATAAACAGGATGGTATTTTTTGATGATGCTGCACAATTCGGGGGTAATGCGTTGTGGTAAAATGCAAGGAACTTTGGTTCCAATTCTTATTATTTCCACATGGACAATTGCCCGCAGGCTTTTTAAGATATGCTCTATTTTTTCGTCGCTAATATTTAAAGGGTCGCCACCACTTAATACCACATCCCTTATTTCAGGATGATTGCGGATATATTCAATACCTATTTCGACTTTCTGTTTGGTAACAAAAGATTCTTGCCCTACTTTTCTTTTACGGGTGCAGAACCTACAAAAAATCGGACATTCATGCGATACCATAAACAGCACTCTGTCGGGATAGCGATGGGTAATACCCGGAACAAGCATATCGCCTTCCTCGTTCAGTGGGTCATCCATTGCAAGATTGTTTTCCTTGATTTCTTCCAAATCAGGAATTACCTGTTTCCAAATTGGGTCGCCCGGATACCTTATGAGACTTTGGTAATAGGGGTTCAACCGAAATTGAAAATGTTCGTTCACCATTTCAATCTCGTCTGGATTCACATTATAATGTTTGGCCAACTCTTCACTGGTTTCAATGCTATTCTTAAATATGTCTTTCCATTTGTCCATAATTGAAGTCTGTTTTGTGTTTAGCAAATTACATCTCTTTTGCAGGTTGGCTTCTGTGTGTCAGATTTGTGTGCCTGCAAATGTGCTGTAATGTGTGTTGGCCTATTAAGGTCGTCAAAGTTATTGGATGTCGAATCGGAGTAGGGTGTCGCTGATGGGTTACCTACAACGAGCAGGGCTTTGCGTTGGGCTGGACATTTTAATGTCCAGCCCCGGAACCGCTGCCCAATAAAGTTAATAATGTTTAAGGTAAGAACAAAAAGCTGATAGATGTTTGTCCAGCCCCGATGCAAAGCCCAATAGAATTACAAATGCCTGGACAATACAACGTTCTGCCAGCCTAACGCAAAGCCCTTTGTTATATGCAGGCGGCCAAATTTCAGGCTGATTGTAAAAGCGAATATTTTTTAAATCTAAAAACGAATGCCATAACTAACTTTAAATTTTGTGACCGATAAAAAGAAGTAATTGCACGATAAACAAAAAAATTAAAAATTTAAAATTGTAATCTTGTCCACCCCAAACTGCATGAAAACAAATAGAGGTTGATGAGAGTAACAAAATTGTATACAATTCAAAAAAACTAAGACTGCAATACTGCTCCAAAAAAGACGAACAAATAGGAGAGTAGTAGCAAATTGAGGAACGAAATAAAAAACGCTGCGAATAAAACTTACGAGCCAAGCTTGCCTAAGGATAAACTGTTCATTCATTGTCCAACCCCACCGTAACAAAAAAATAAAAGAGCAACCAATTTTAAAAAAGCCAAACTTCGAATGGAAATGAAGCAATGAATAGAAATCTGTTGAACTGTCCCACTAAAACTATAGCTGAAAAGGATAGAAGCCACAATTTTTTGCTAACGAGATA
>JBBQEA010000134.1:0-14481 GCA_038320245.1 Chitinophagales bacterium
GAATGTTGGCCCGGTAAGAGAATTGGTTAGTGGCATATTACGCAGCGAAAGTGAATTAATAGAAGAACGAACCGAGAAATATTTTAAAGATGTTTATGACCACATTATACAGGCCAATGAACTTGCAGAAAACTACCGGGATATGATGATGAACTTACATGACCTGTACCTGAGCAATGTGAATTTAAAGATGAACGAGGTAATGAAAGTAATGGCCATTGTTACCTGCCTGCTGGCGCCTGCCACAGTGATTGGTGGCATTTTTGGGATGAACTTTGAAGCAATACCTCTGCTACACAACAAATGGGGCTTTTTTATTTCTGTAGGATTGATGTTGTTTGTGCCACTGGCAATGATCAGGATCTTCAGGAGGCGGGGCTGGTTTAAGCTATAAAATTCTTCTTCTTTACATTATTAGCCACCCGGACTGCATTTTAAACCCGTTAGATATTGCTGCTGTTTCCCAAAAATATATCCCGCCGTAATTGTGTATCTCAAATATTTAATATACTTTCAACCTAGTTTTCATAGGGTACGGATTAAAAACGAACTGGGGTTTCTACCCCGGTTCTTTTATTTATGGCCAATCAGGAAAAATTCTTT
The DNA here is from genome assembly GCA_038320245.1 of Chitinophagales bacterium. Lineage (GTDB taxonomy): Bacteria > Bacteroidota > Bacteroidia > Chitinophagales > Chitinophagaceae > Ferruginibacter. The sequence goes on from JBBQEA010000134.1 coordinate 604, forward strand.
GCTGATTGTTTCATGTAATTTACCCACTTATGCCGTTTTAAATTTACTTACCGTAGCTAAAATTTGTAACAGTTATTTTAAATGATTCCCTCACATGAACAATAAAAAAAAGCCTGATGTTGACGTTATAATGGATATTCTTAAAGAAACATTAAAGGCAAATCCGGCTGCTGCATTCGTAGAAAGTCTGTTGTTTCAATACCAGGAAAGGGGCGGACTTAGCAAAAAACAACTGGAAGGATTACACAGCAAAGCTTCAAAAGTATCAACCATTGCACCCGGTAAATTAGCAACCCTGGAAGCTATCATTTTAAAAAGACCTACCAGGTATAAATCAACAATGCCGGTAAATATTCCAGCACCGGTTAAAGACACTTCATGGGGAGATATAATGGCAGCCATCCTGCAAAAATATCCGCAGCACAAGAGGGTATTATTTTTAAAAGCCCGGTACGATAATAATGAATTACTTTCTGCTGCAGATAAAACCGAATTGGAGCGGTTTAAAAAATTATTATTGTAAAAGCAAATAGCCCGGACAAATGTCCAGGCTACCATGTATGTAATTTCAAAGGGAAATTAGATTGTAATTGTTTTGCTGATTTTAACTAAATAATCCACCTTTTTTTAATTGTGTAGTTCCTTCTCCAATTAAAAAACCATTTTGATAAATCTGGACTTTATAACTACCCGTTTGAAAACTTTTAGGTGTAGGTACAAAAGCAAACGCTACATTTTTCTTTTTGGCAGTTTCCATGTCCACAGGCACTTTCGCTGTAAATAATTTTTCGCCTTCTTCACGTGTTGTAAAAGTTCCGTTTCCACCAACAGCTGTCTGCATGGTTTTTCCATCTGGTCCGGTAATTAAAACAAACAAGTCGGTAGTGCCATTTTGTGCAATACGATTATTCACATCAAATGAAATTAATAACTTGTCAATACGCTTGGCAACAGTGCTTTCTTTTTCTTTACCATTACCCTTTACATTGATGGGTTTAACCGTAATATTAGAAGCGTTCAATGTTGATGCGATGTCAACCTTTTTATCAAGCTCTTGTTTTGCTGAAGTAGTAGTTACAAGATCTTGAGTTAACTTTTCTTTGTCTTTTGTCAACACTACTTTATCCTCGTTTAATACTTTATTTTCTTCTGTGAGGCGTGCAATATCTGCTTCCATTCCGGTAATCTTTCCGTTAAGATCAGCAATTAATTTTTTTGCTCTTCCTAACTCAGCTGCTGTTGCATTTTTTTTATTAAGTATACTGCGTATCTCAGCTTTTACCTTGGCAATTTCGGCATTTTTTTCTGTTAAATTACCTTCCATACCTTTTGTTACAGTAGCCATAGAATCAAGCCTGGCAAGGGATGCATCAAAATTGTTTTGTACATCACTTTTTTCATCAACTACTTTAGCAATCTGTCCATCTTTTTGTTGAATCAATTCAGTTGATTTGTTTTTATCAACCACGGTGTATGCACCAAGTCCAATAACACAAGCGGCTAATGCACCAATAATAATGTTTTTGTATTTTGAATTATTGCGATTAGCAGGCGTTGTTTCTGTCCCAAAATTTGTTGTGTTCATAATTAATATTTTAATGAATGAATGATAGTTTTTAAACAAGGATATTGATAGATTATTTGGCGCCTTCCACAACCATATTCTAAAACCGTGCCATTAAATTTTATGATAAAACCATCAGCTTGTCTTTTGCAATTTGTTAACTTTTACAAAACAGCTTTTAACGAGCTAAAAATAAGGGACAACAATAGTTGTAAATAGATGGATAAAGATTACCGAAAAAATTACGGGGGCTGTAATACCGAACTAAAATTGAGCGTTGGTGAATGTGTGTTGGCTGAAATTTAAGAAACCATTTGCGCTGGCTTTGATAAACTACCAGCCATGTCGATTCGTGTTAGTATTGTACTAACTTAAAAATCTTATTGGTATAATTTCCCGGAAGGTCGTATTTACTTAACCATCAAATACACAAATAATCTTTGCTCAAAAATGAAATTATTATTATAAAAACGGGACAATTATTAAATGCTTTTAGCTGTTAGTTTCTTTTAAATTGCCTTGGCTTTCCGTTACTTTTCGATGGACTTTTAAAAGACGATTGATTGGGGGCATATGTTGGTACTTCGCCAAACTGTTCCGGCACTTCGCCCTTGGGTACGGGCTTGCCTAACAGCTTTTCGATGGCTGCAAATTTGCGTTGTTCTTTTACGCTAACAAATGTAATGGCCGATCCTTCTGCAGCTGCCCTTGCTGTGCGGCCAATACGGTGAACATAATCTTCGCCATCATGTGGCACATCGTAATTAATAACCAACCCGATGTTATCTATATCTATACCCCTGCTGAGGATATCAGTTGCTACCAACACTTTTAGCCGGCCACTTTTAAAATGCATCAATACCTCTTCCCGCTTTTCCTGCTCCAGGTCGCTATGTATTTCCTCTACAGCAAGGCTTGTTCTTTTGAGATCCCGGGTAAGTTGTTTTACGCTGATTTTACTGCTACAGAAAACCAATACAGAATCAAAGTTTTTTGACAATAAAATATGCTTAACAAGGGGTATTTTCTGTGTATCATATACCATATAAGCCAGCTGCACAATTTTTTCATTGGGCTTACTTAGAGAGATATTAATCTCAACCGGCTGATGTAAAATTTTCCTGGCAAGATCTCTTATTTTATGGGGCATGGTAGCAGAGAAAAGCAGGTTTTGCCTTTTGGCCGGCAGCGCATTAATGATACGCATGATGTCGTCATAAAAACCCATGTCCAGCATCCGGTCTGCCTCATCAAGCACCAGGTACTTTAACCCCTGCAATTTTACATAACCCATATTGATATGAGAAAGCATTTTACCAGGCGTACAAACCACCACATCTGCGCCGGCGCTCAGCGCCTTTTTTTCCTGTACAAATGCATTACCATCTCCACCGCCATATACAGCTATTGAACTCACCGAAGTAAAGTAAGAAAGGCCTTCCATGTGTTGTGCAATTTGTACAGCCAATTCTCTGGTTGGCACTATAATCAACGCGGTAATACTATTGTGATCGATAGGTGCAGAAATGATATTATTAATTAATGGGAGTAAAAATGCAGCTGTTTTACCGGTACCGGTTTGTGCTGATGCAATCACATCTTTTCCCTCCAATACCAATGGTATTACCTGTTCCTGCACCGGAGTGGCATCTTCGTACCCTGATGCTTCAATACCTTCTACTAACCTGCTGTCGAATTCAAAATCTGTAAACTTCAAAATATATATTTTGTGATAATCAAGATAAACTAATGCCTACAAATATAATCAGTTAATTGCGATGTTGGTGCGTTAGAATTTTTGTGCTAATGTAGCATGATAAAAGTAAAGCGTTATGGTGGTTTTGAATGGTTTGTAATACTGTAACAGCTAGTAATAATTAGTGGCGGGAGTAAAAATAATGAGTATAATATTGCTTACTACAATATTGAAAGAAACAACCTATCTACAATGAACTGTCCATACCACCTTATTAATCTTCAATTTTTGAAACATTTATGCTAATTAAAATTTATAAAAAAAAAGGATGGAAACAGTACTGATACAAATTAACAACAGTAAAGCTTACAAGCTTTTGGAAGACCTTGAAGACCTTCAAATTTTAAAAGTGCTAAATAAAAGTATAGTGCCACAGCAAAAACTTTCTGAAAAATACATAGGCGTATTTTCTAAAGAGGATGCCAAAAGTTTTAATAACCATACACAAACAATGCGTAAGGAATGGGACAATACCTTAAAGATAACAATGTGATTTCTAATTATTTTTCTGGACTTTTTACTGAAAAAGCAATGGATTTTATGGCTGATGTCATTGACACAATACCAAATATTTCTGTAATAACAGAAATTGAAGCATTGTCCTGGATAAACACGGATAAAAGCAAGGAAATTATTTTACACCAGTTTATACTGGATGCTAAGGTTTTAGGGCTTACTCCTGATGTAATTAGTGAATGCGTAAAAATAAGACGGGCAAAAAAAATAAAAATACCTGATGCTATTATTGCAGCTACTGCTATTGTTCATAACCTCACGGTGATTACAGGCGATAGCGATTTTAATAATATTAAAGGTCTGCAGGTTATTGACTCTAATAGCTTGTAAAACTAAAGCTACCCATTTGAGTAGCTTTAAATTTCCTTTCTTATCTATACTTTCTGTTGGCCGGGGATATATTTCTCACCTTGCCTGCCCATTGTTTATGCGGATTTTGGGAGTTCTTTAAAAAATACAATATTTTAAAAAAGCAAGTAGTGAGTTGAAACCTCAGCACACTTTCACCTGATTTTAATTGATCGACGATATTACCTGCCACGCTATTTTAAATATATGCAAAGGATAGCTGCTGTATACATGGATTCTTTTCCCTTTGTTTATTAACTTTAATTGCTGGTGTAGGTATATATCTCAATACCGAAGCACTGTTATTACGAAATCTAAACAAAGAATTAATTTTTAATGAGTATTTTAAACCGTCTTAAAAAAATAAAGCCGCTGCACTGGTTGTATAATATACTTCATTATAAGCAACTGGTCCATAACAGGGAGGCTTTTAAAAAATTCAATATCAATAAAAAGCTGTTTGATACAATCTCCAGTAAAGATTTTCCAGACAAGGAATCAAGGGCATGGTTAGATGTCGGGGATTCAGTCACGTTAGCCCCAATGAAAGAAGGGTTCCAGCATTTCTCAAAAGAAATTCAACAAAAAATAGTAGACTGGAGCAGTAATGGTTACATAATACTCAATGGTTTTTTCACAGCCGAAAAATGCGACGATATCAACAAAGAAATTGACCGGCTTTTAAAAACAGGCCAGCTTCATTTTACCAATGGCAACAAATTAATGTTTGCCAACAAAATGTCGGAAATTATAAAAGCTGTTACCTGGCAACAGGATTTAACAGCCATCTTATCTTTCCTGCTGGATAAGGAAGTTGTTCCATTTCAGACAATCAATTTTATTACAGGCAGCCAGCAGAGGGCCCATTCAGACAGCATCCACATGACTACTTATCCATTGGGATACCTGGTTGCAGTATGGATTGCACTGGAAGATATTGACAGCGAAAATGGCCCGCTTTTTTACTTTAAAGGCAGCCATAAACTACCCTACCTGCTCAATGGCGGGTTTAATGAAGGAGCAACAGCCCTGTTGCTGGGTAAAAAAAATTACGAGGATTATGAAGATGTATTGGAAGAGATGGTTGTAAATAATAATTTTCAAAAGCAGGAATTTCATGCCCGAAAAGGAGATGTTTTTATATGGCACGCTAACCTAGTACATGGCGGATCTCCCATCATAAAAAATAATTCTACCAGAAAAAGTATGGTGATACATTATTATGCTAAAGACGTAATTAAATACCACGAAATAACTGAACGTCCATCATTGTTGTCAACGGACTAATATTGATCTAGCTAAAAGTGTACTTTTTATTTTTGGGGAGAACACAATCACAGCTAAAGAATCTTCGCTAAAAATATCAATGGCAAAATATTAGTTATCTAACCCGGCGTTTTCCTGTTCCTCAACCAGCTTATTATTTTTCCACCACCTAACACCAATTACACCCACAAGGGCAAAAGGTGCCAGCATCAAATACAGGATACCACTGTTTAAGCCCTGTGCAGGCTTTTCACCCAGTTGCTGGGCTGTTTTGGTACACATAGCGCATTGTGCATACGTATTACCAGCTATACAACAGCTTAAAATTATAATGGAGAATATTGAGATGACTTTTTTCATTTGATCATGCAAAGTTAGGCCGCAATTTATAAACATGCTGTTTTGTTGAACAAAAAAAATCCCTCCGATAAAAACCGGAGGGATATAAGTTAAAAAGAAAGTATCTTAAACTGCTTCAGCAGACATTGATTTGCTCATACGTTTGCGATCATCTTCATTCAAAATAACTTTCCGCATACGGATATTCTTTGGTGTTACTTCAATGCACTCATCTTGTTGAATGTACTCCATACACTCTTCCAATGTCATCAAAATTTTTGGAGCTGCCTTAGAAGCATCATCCGATCCGCTTGCACGGTGGTTGGTTAATTTTTTAGGCTCTGTTGCATTTACTACTAAATCGCCTGGCTTAATATGTTCTGCTATTACTTGTCCTGCGTAAACATCTTGTCCCGGATCAACAAAGAAACGGCCCCTGTCCTGCAATTTATCAATAGAATAACCCGTGGTTTTTTCAGTTGTTTTACTTACCAAAACACCATTGCTACGGCCGGGTATTGCACCCTTCCATGGTTTATATTCGTGAAAACGATGCGCCATAACAGCTTCTCCGGCCGTGTTGGTAAGCATGTTACTTCTTAATCCTATCAAACCTCTTGATGGAATATCAAATTCCAAATGCTGCATTTCACCTTTTGTTTCCATCACCAGCATTTCGCCTTTCTTTTGTGTAACCAGGTCAATAACCCTGCCGCTGTATTCAGCTGGTACATCTACCACCAATATTTCGAAAGGCTCATGTTTTACGCCGTCAATTTGTTTAACCAATACCTGTGGCTGACCGATTGTAAGCTCAAAACCTTCCCTGCGCATGGTTTCTATCAAAATGCCCAAATGCAGGATACCACGGCCAAATACATTAAAACTATCAGCACTGTCACTATCTTCAACTCGTAAAGCCAGGTTTTTTTCAGTTTCTTTCAACAACCTGTCACGTAAATGGCGACTAGTTACAAACTTTCCTTCTTTACCAAAAAATGGTGAGTTGTTAATACCAAACAACATGCTCATGGTTGGTTCATCCACGCTAATTACCGGCAATGCCTCGGGGTTTTCAACATCCGAAATGGTATCGCCAATATTAAAAGTTTCCAGACCTACTACTGCGCAAATATCACCTGCAAAAACTTCAGTTGCTTTCTTTTTGCCCATTCCTTCAAACACGTACAGTTCTTTGATCTTCATTTTTTTGTTACCGCCGTCGGCTTGCAACAAGGCAATTTGCTGACCTTCTTTAATGCTGCCACGGGCAACTTTACCTACGGCAATCCTGCCGAGGAAAGAAGAATAATCCAGGGAAGTAATTTGCATTTGTGTTGGCCCCTCGTTTACCTTAGGTTCCGGAACATATTGCAAAATAGCATCCATTAATGGGAAAATATTATCGGTTTCAGCGATGGAAGTATTCATCCAGCCATTTTTGCTGCTACCATAAATTGTAGGGAAATCCAATTGCTCTTCAGTTGCATCCAGGTTAAAGAATAACTCAAAAACTGCATCATGCACTTCATCCGGACGGCAGTTTGGCTTATCAACTTTATTGATTACAACAATGGGATGAAGCCCAAGTGCCAATGCTTTCTGTAATACAAAACGTGTTTGCGGCATAGGTCCTTCAAAAGCATCTACCAGCAATAAAACACCATCTGCCATTTTTAAAACCCTTTCAACTTCACCACCAAAGTCACTGTGACCAGGGGTATCTATCACGTTAACTTTAACGCCTTTGTAGTTAACAGAAATATTTTTACTAAAAATGGTAATACCACGTTCCCTTTCAAGGTCGTTGCTATCCATGATTAATTCACCGGTTTCCTGATTATCCCGGAATACCTGGGTGGCGTGTAAAATTTTGTCAACCAGGGTAGTTTTACCATGATCAACGTGGGCAATAATTGCGATGTTGCGAATGTTCATTTTTATTTAGCTTTGAGCAACAGGCGTTGAGAAAAGTGCGTTACAAATGTTGCTAAGCTTCTATCTCACAGCCCATAGCTGTTTTTAAGGGCGCAAAGGTAAGCTTTTTTGCCCGGACGGCAAGGTTAAAACTAAATTAACATTTACCAGAGGAGATGCAATGGGTGCTTTTCAGATATAATAAATATGAAATTCAAAAGAGTGCTATTAGAATAATCAGGAAAAGAAGATGTATTGCGTTGGTTGCTCACGATAATAAAAAGAAAGATTTAATTGAATGGGCGGCACACAATTCAATAGAACTTGCAAAACATGAATTGATTGCAACAGGCACTTCCGGCAAATTATTAGAGGGACAATTAGACCGGCCGGTTACAAAAGCCCGCTAGGCTGCGACCAGCAAATTGGCGCCATGATAGCTGAAGGTAAGATAGATGTGATGGTATTTTTTTAGGATCCGCTGCAGGCGCATCCGCATGACAGCGATGTAAAGGCATTGCTAAGATTGGGAGTAGCATGGAATATATTACTTGCCTGCGACAGAGCTACCGCGGATTTTATTTTTACATCTCCCTTGATGCAGCAGGGATATGAAACAATCATTCCGGATTATGAGGGTTCCCTGCATAGAAATGTTAGCCGATAATTTTTTATAAAGAATTTGTCCTATTAAATGTAAACAGCGGGTGGTTGCTAGTTAAGTACCTAATCCTATTTTTATATTTTATACACGAATGGCTTTTACACCCTCACATAAATTTTTCTCTTATCTAAAATATAGCCACCCAACCAGCAAAGCAGCATAAAACTTACTGCAAATAGAAAGGAGCCCAAATATTCACCTGCATAAATATAAATATTTCTATAAATCCATTGATAAAAAGATAGTTTGGGCTCAACCCGAAAAAAGTACAACAGGGTAGCTGCCAGCTCGGATAATAAATAAATAAACAAAGGATTGCGGCCAAATACTTCAAAGAAATAAGTCCAGTTGGTTTGTTGCTTAAAGTTTATAATGTATATAATGATTGAGATGATTATACAATCCAACCCTACAGTTTGCAACACAAAAGAGCTGGTCCATAACTTTTTGTTGATGGGAAAAATCAAATCCCAGCAATAGGCAGCAAAGAGTAATAGTACACCCGTTAGCAACAACTTTGTTAAGCCCTCGTAAGTATTTCCTTTGTGCTGAATAAATTTTCCAACCGTGTAGCCTGCTACAACATTTGCAATTGCCGGCATTGTACTTAGCAATCCTTCCGGATCAAAAGCAATGCCCTCTCCGTGATACAGGTGGTTTTCCGGCAACAGCCATTTGTCCAGCATCTGCCCGGCATTTCCTTCCATACTTAATGGAGCAGCGGAGTCACCAAATGCATACAATAAAATCCAATAGGCAAACAGCAACAAAATACTGATGTTTAAAGCCGCTTTGGGTTTTAGATAATAAATCATCAGCGAAGCAATTCCGTAACAAAGTGCAATCCGTTGCAGTACACCAAAAACTCTTGTGTTGCTAAAAGGGGAAAATATCAACTGGTTGTTTGCATCCCACTTTACAAAGGGGAACCAATACATAAGGTAGCCCAGTAAAAATATGATAAATGTTCTCTTTAAAATTTTCCATAATACTTGTTTTTGATCCAGTTTTTCCCATCTGGCCATTACAAAACTCATAGCGTTACCTACCGCAAATAAAAAAGAGGGAAAAACCAAATCGGTGGGTGTAAATCCATTCCAATGTGCATGAAGCAAAGGAGAAAAGGTTGTTGCACCGTTACCCGGTGTATTTACTATAATCATTAAACAAATCGTCATCCCTCTGAATACATCAAGGGCGGTAAAGCGTTGGTTGGCAGCAGTCATAATAAAAGTGGTTGAGGAAAAACAAATTAGTTAATTTAATTGGAAAAACGCTTTTTGTAAATTAGTACCCGTAAAATAATATGCTGATAACAATTAGCCTGGAAATAACTAAACACACAAATTGTAAGACTAATTGGTATAAAAATCTTGCAAAATTGTTTATACAAAACTTACCCGTAATATTAGCGTATTACAAAAGAAATTGCTATTGCTTTTTTCGCTGATAAAAATAGATTTTTGTTTGGGTACCATTCATGATGCTGTAAGTTGTACTTTTAAATATGTATAATTGGATGTTGACAGGAATCCTGAATTCTATTGACATTTTTAAAGAAAAAATTTGAAAATTACTATGACTAAAGAAAAATTATTTCTACCCAATATTATTATTTGCGTGATTATGGATTTACTGGGAATGGTCACTTATTTTTTCCCGGGTGTGGGCGAATTTGTTGACATTGCCTGGGCACCTGTTTCTGGTTTTATTTTTTATAAAATGTTTGGCGGGAGGCTAGGCAAGATAGGTAGTGTTTTAAATTTTTTAGAGGAAATTATTCCATTCACAGATATCATCCCATCTTTTACGATTGCATGGTTTATCAGGAAACAGGAGATCGAAAAAACTTTAGACAGGGGGGTAGAAAAAATGAAATAAGTTGCTGATTAGTTAGCCGGACTTTTACAATGCTTTATTTTTTCAGGATTAATACGGCTCTACAGTTTCCTTTTAATTAAGTTGCTCCTAATTGCGGATGTTCATTAGCTGTTTCTAATTTGCCGGTGGGCTACTTTCATAGAAATGACACCGCTTTTACGACTCTTTTCTATTAATTGATTTAATTGTTGTTGTGTAAGTGGCTTGCCAGGTAGAATGAGACTTTCTTCATTTTCATCAGCAAGAGATAATTGTAAATTATTTTGTCGTGCAAAAGCAAGTAGCTTATTAATATCTTCTTTGTTTGTATCGTCTATTTGTAAAAGCATCTGTAAATTTACAACAAATTTTTTATCTAAAAACCCTGCCTTTTACGTCTTTTTACCTTTAGCCTCCGTACTAAAAACCACTTTCGTGCAATCATTTTTTATCAAGTAATTTGCATAAAAAAAACTGTGCCGTTCAACCTTCAATCTACATATTCACCAGCAGGCGACCAGCCGGATGCTATCCTTAAACTTACAGAAGGAATTAATGATGGCGAACAATACCAAACCTTGTTGGGTGTTACGGGCAGCGGTAAAACTTTTACCATTGCCAATGTTATACAAAATGTTCAGCGACCTACCTTGGTGCTTACCCATAACAAAACATTGGTGGCCCAATTGTATGGAGAGTTTAAACAATTTTTCCCCGACAATGCGGTGGGATATTTTGTAAGTTACTACGACTATTATCAGCCGGAGGCTTACATGCCGGTAAGCAATACCTACATCGAAAAAGATTTAAGCATTAATGAAGAATTAGATAAACTTCGACTGCAGGCTACTGCACAATTACTTAGTGGCCGCAGAGATATTATTGTGGTGGCAAGTGTAAGCTGCATTTACGGTATGGGTAACCCAACGGAGTTTGAAAATGGTATCGTCCGCATTCAAAAAGGGCAGGTTATTTCCCGCCAGGGATTTTTACATGCATTGGTAAATAGTTTGTATAGCCGCAGCCAGGGCGATTTTACAAGAGGCACTTTCAGGGTAAAAGGAGATACGGTTGACATTAACCTGCCGTATGTAGATTTTGGCTACCGCATTACCTTTTTTGGAGATGAGATTGAAAGCATAGAAACGCTGGAACTCAGCAGCAGTAAACGTATTGGGCTGGTAGACAATGCCGCTATCTTCCCTGCTAATTTATACCTTGCTCCTAAAGATATTATGCAGCAGGTGATTTATGAGATACAGGATGAAACAGCAGCGCAGGTTGAATATTTTAAAGCATCTGGTAAATTTATAGAAGCACAGCGTTTGAGTGAAAGAGTTAATTACGATTTGGAAATGATCCGGGAACTGGGCTATTGCAATGGCATTGAAAACTATTCCCGCTTTTTCGACCGGCGGAAACCCGGCACCCGTCCCTTCTGTTTACTCGATTATTTTCCAAAAGATTTTATTTGCATTTTAGATGAAAGCCATCAAACAGTACCCCAAATTAGTGGCATGTACGGCGGCGACAGAAGCAGAAAATTAATACTGGTAGATTATGGTTTTCGCCTGCCCAGTGCATTAGACAACCGGCCTTTGAATTTTCATGAATTTGACAATATGGTGGGTCAAACCATTTTTGTAAGTGCAACTCCAGGCGATTTTGAATTGGAAAAAACAGGTGGCGTAGTGGTGGAACAGGTGGTAAGACCTACAGGGCTGCTTGACCCTCCTATTGAAGTACGGCCTTCCATTAACCAGATTGATGATTTGCTGGATGAAATTGACAAACGTATTACCAAAGGTGATCGTGTGCTGGTAACCACATTAACCAAACGCATGGCAGAGGAAATGAACAAATATTTGCATCGCATCAATATAAAAAGCAAGTACATTCATAGCGAGGTAGATGCATTGGAAAGAGTTGAAATATTAAGAGAGTTGCGTTTGGGAGTTATTGACGTATTGGTGGGGGTAAATTTATTAAGAGAAGGATTAGATTTACCCGAAGTATCACTGGTAGCTATTTTAGATGCAGACAAGGAGGGGTTTTTACGCAATGAAAGAAGTCTTACCCAAACAGCCGGCCGGGCTGCCAGAAATGTGGATGGCCTGGTAATTTTTTATGCTGATAAAATGACCGAGAGCATGCAGAAAACCATCGACGAAACACAGCGCCGAAGAGAAAAACAAATTGCCTTTAATATAGAGCACAACATCACGCCCACAACCATTATTAAAAGTAAGGAACAGATTTTCGCTCAGGGATCTGTATTGGATGTAAAGGGCTACGACCCTAGCAGCCCATACGCCATTGGAGGTGATGAAGATATTATTACTGTAGCTGCAGAAGAACAAGAGGAATATTTAACCATTCCAAAAATGGAAAAGAAAATTTCCGGCACCAAAAAAGCTATGGAAAAAGCAGCAAGGGACCTTGATTTTATGGAAGCTGCCCGGTTAAGAGATGAGATGTTTAGATTGCAAAAGGAACTGGAAGGAATGAAATAGCCGATTGATAAGATATTGAATAAATTTAAAAAAATAAATTTGAACAGCCGCTTAGATAAATCACAATTTGCAGGGATGAGCTTTAAAGAAGCTGATAAGGCTATCAACGACTACAAATTAAACACTCCGCAGGAAAGATTGGAAATAGCCAACCTGCTAATTGCTGTTGCATATAACTTTCCGTTAAATAACCCCCCACCAATGGATAAGTTTTTTTTTGAGGCAAGAAATTTAAACGATGGCAAATATTTTTAATCAGGATTTTAGGGATTTTTTACACGCCTTAAACGATAATGAGGTAGAATACCTTTTAGTTGGCGGCTATGCCGTGATTTTGCATGGCTATCCACGCACAACCGGGGATATGGACATCTGGGTGAACAGAACAAAAAGTAATTACAAAAAACTGGTAAAGGCATTTACAGATTTTAAAATGCCGGTTTTTGATATGACTGAAGAAAATTTTCTCCTCCACCCAAGCTGGGATGTATTTCGTTTTGGCCGAAAGCCAGTGGCAATAGACATAATGACGAAAATGGCTGAACTTAATTTTGAAAAATGTTCCCTGGTTGCCAAGCAATACAATGATGAAGGACTAATAATAAATCTTGTACATTTCGATGATTTAATAAAAGCAAAAAAAGTAGCTGGAAGATATAAAGACCTAAATGATTTAGAAAACCTTCTTTAATAAAATCATTTTCTTATCTTTCCTATACATCTAAAAATCATCATTATGACCACCATTGCACTTTACAACCTTAAAGGCGGCGTAGGTAAAACTGCCAGTTGTGTAAACCTTGCCTATTTAGCTGCTGCCGATGGCTTTAAAACTTTGTTGTGGGATATTGATCCACAAGGCTCTTCCAGTTTTTATTATAAGGCAAAACCAAAAATGCACCCGGGTATTAAAAAACTAATTACAAAAGATGCAGATCTGGAGAGTGCAATACTAAGTACAGATTTTGAATTGTTGGATGTGATACCTGCAGACAGCAACACTAAAAGCGCTGACATTATGCTGGAAGAAATGAAGGGCAATAAAAACAGGCTTAAAAGTGTGTTGAAACAATTAGACAAAGAATACGATTTTGTTTTTATTGATTGTCCTCCGGGTTTTAGTGCTTTAAGTGAA
>JBBQEA010000135.1:0-14392 GCA_038320245.1 Chitinophagales bacterium
AACCCAACTGAATTAATACTATGTAGCATTTGTGGCGTCGCACTCTTGTACTTTATGTCCAACACTTAGCAATGTACAATCAAACAGACTAAATCACTACAACAATAATCAGGATATTGTTATTCATCCCTGTAATGTTCAATCAGTACTATTCTGTGATACTCCATTAGCAAACCTTCCTGCACAAACTCCACATCACCGCCACTTGCCAGTACTTTTTCTATCACATCATCTACTGCATCTTTTATAAAAAATGCATTTTTCATTTTTTCTTCCTGCTTAAAAATAATTTCTTCCTTTGTGCCTTGTTGAGCAGGATAAGTGAAATTCATTTCAACAACCAGAAGCTTTCCTCTTTTTTGTGATGCAACTTCCCACACCTCCTTTATACCAATGGCGAGTTTTTCCTTACCCATTGCTTCGGCTATTTGTTTCATCAAATCTGTTTGAATTATTTTTTTCCAGTCGGCAACATAACACTCCATAATTTTAAGTAAATCCGGCTCCGTACTTTTTTTAAAATTAAAAGGTACGTATCCGGTAATTCGCTTCGAATTTTGTGTAATAGTTTTAAAGTGCCCGATGGCATTGGCATTTCCCATCACAAGTAGCGGTAGCTTGTAAGAACTCAACAACAAACTCAATCCATTATCCGTATGCTTTAAAACATTATTAAAACGTATTTCCTTTTCCTTTTTTTCATCGCTGCCATTGCTAACTTTTGGGGGCAAGTCTTTTATGTGGGCAGGCCTTTTATTGGGTACGTTTGAAACAAGGCGGATGATTTTACTTGTATTGCCAAGATAAATTCTTGACCAATGGTGGTTTAATGTAACCAGCAGGTATTTGTGAATTTCCTTTTTACTATATATCAGGTCACGGATCTCAAATGAATCGTCAATCATTATTTTTTCTTCCACTGGTAGATCCAGGTAATATACTTTTTCTATTAGTGGAGATATAAAAATGGCGATACTTATTTTATGCGTATTGTAATTCAAATCCTTAATTACCTGTCGCAATTTTTTCATCACAGGTAATGCCTTTTCCCGGGGATAATTTCCAAATATTTCACTTTCTATTTTCTCAGAAACAATTTTTAATTGGTACGCCAGCTCCTTTTTCAAAGTCATTTTTGGTTCAAATGGAATAATCAGCGTAATGCAGGGCAGGTAATGACAAACATCCAATACCGGCGCATATGCAGGGATTAATTTTTGTGGCATGTACAAGCAATTTTGTACCATTAAAGTTACCAGTTATTGCAGGCTGTTTATATGATGTAAGTCAGCAAATACTTTGATAGGAATCATCGTGAGCATTGCCTTCTATATTTATTATAAAACAAGCTAGTGAGGAGTAGTTTAGGCGAGACTACATAAACTTTTAACGTTATGAATTATCACCAACAAAAAAATCTTTCAGCATTTCAATCGGACAGCATATGCTCATCCGAAAAATCCCAAATAACAAAATTTGTGTTTTTTAGGAGAATTTATTTTAATACAGATACTATTTTGAGGGGGCATATTTATGGGTATTTAAATCAACAATCTATCGTTATTTTTCCCAACCTTCTTTCTGGCAAATCTACTTTAATAGCTAAATATTATCAGGCACAATAATCTCATAAGTGTGATTAAAATTAAATCATATGAAAAAGTATTTATTGTTTTTAACTGTAATAGTAGTAGCTGCCAGTTGTGTTCCGAGTAGAACCTTGAAACAATCTCAGTTAGAAACGGCAAACCTGCGTACTGATAGTGCCAACCTTGCCAGCCAGATAGCGAAACTTGAGTCTGAGATTACAACATTTAAGGCTAATGTTGCAGACCTAAACACTAAGGTTTCCAGACTTAGCAATCAAAATTCACAACTTGGGCAGGAGACAGCGAATCAGCAAAGCCAGTTAACAGAAACTCAGCAGGACCTGCAAAAGCAACAACAAAGATTATTGAAGCTGCAGGCATTACTGGAGCAGCAAAAAAATAAATCGGACCAGCTGAAAAATAAAATGACGGAGGCCTTAAAAGGGTTTAGCAAAAATGATCTTTCTGTAAATCAAAAAAACGGAAAAGTTTATGTAAGCCTCTCAGAAAATTTATTGTTTCCTTCGGCTAGTGCAGTGGTAAATCCCAAAGGTGTGGAAGCGCTTTCAAAACTAGCTGAAGTGCTTAACGTAAATTCGGACGTGGCCGTGAATATTGAAGGACATACCGATAGTATTCCCATCCGTGGAAAATATAAAGATAACTGGGATTTAAGCACAGCGAGGGCCAATGCAATTGTACGCATATTGGTAGATACCTATAAAGTTGATCCCGTTAGAGTAATAGCATCAGGACATAGTTTTTTTGATCCGTTAGCATCCAATTCCACTCCCGAGGGGCGTGGATTGAACAGACGTACCGAAATAATTTTATCGCCCAAACTGGAGGAAATGTATAAGCTGTTAGAAAATTAAATTCATCAGCATTAAAAATATATAAGAAAGCACAGCTGTAAATCCTGTGCTTTTTTTGTTTTAGATTCTTTAAAAATAATTTCCCCGGTCAATGCTTTGCTAATGACTTTAAAACGATTTAATCAGCGCAATAGTAATAATAAAATGGCATTTTGATTTGTTACCCGATAGCTATCCTATGTGATTAAAGCTAAAGTTATTACCCCTCATTTTCTGCCGCATCAAATTAATATTGAAAATTAGTGCAACAAATAATTACGCCAGCGGCGTAACCTGTTTGTAGCTTCACCAATACAAAATGCAAACCCTGCGCCAGCGGCGCAGCCTGTTAATTTGAGAAATGTATAAAACGCAAGGTTGCCCCGCTGGGGCAAAGGCGGTTTATGTTGTAATTTTCTACAAACAGGTTACGCCACTGGCGTAAAAATGTCAATACTAAAAAACTTGAAACTTTTTCGCCCTATATGTTATAACTAATTAATCTAAAGATTCGCTTTATCTATAAGCCTTTGCTGTAGGGTGGCTAAATTATTCTATTCACCATTCAATGGAGTTAACTTAAGCTTTGGTTAGTCCCTGATCAACCGCCGATGGGGCTGATAGCCGCCGTCGGAGTTAGCCCAACCCCGTTAACGGTTGCAAACCCTGACGGTGGTTGTCCTTAAGTCAACGACATTGCTTCACCATTCACCATTGCCCATTCACAATTCACCCTTAATCTAAAACTGGTTCTCAAAAATTAAATTCATCCCATACCGACTGGTTTTTCTTAAACTGTCGTCTTATTAAGAATACAACCGGAAATTTATGTTTAGATACACGTCTCTAATTTTACTCGTTAGTTTTTTCTCTCAATTTACAAATGCCCAAAATGCTACCATTAATGGGATATTGAATGATGCAGTTGAAAATACGCCTATAGCATCTGCAACTGTGGTAATTTATTTACAAAATGATACTGCAAAAACTCAACTTAAATCGGTCGTTACCGATGCTAAAGGTGCTTTTATATTCACCAATATGGAAAAAGAAAGTTTTGTCGTTGTCTTCAGTTCGGTTGGGTATGAAAAAAAACAACTACAAATAATTGTAAAAGAAGATAACCTGAACACGGGCACCATCAGCCTTTTTAAACAAGGAAAACAATTGGCCGATATTACGATTGTTGCAAAGACAGCGCCGGTGGTTCAAAAGGGCGATACGACTCAGTTTAGCGCCAGCCAGTTTAAAGTAAATCCTGATGCAACCACAGAAGATCTGATAAAAAAAATGCCGGGGATTACGGTTGCAAAAGATGGTACAGTTACAGCGCAAGGTGAAACCGTAAAAAAAGTTACGATTGATGGAAAGGATTTTTTTGGTGATGATGCATCTGCAGCATTAAGAAATCTACCATCTGAAGTAGTAGATAAAATCCAGGTGTTCGATCGCCTGAGCGATCAGGCTCAACTAACCGGTTTTGATGATGGTAATTCTCAAAAAGCAATTAATGTTGTAACAAAATCCGGGATAAAAAATGGACAGTTTGGCCGTATTTATTCGGGTTATGGTACCGACGACCGGTATGCTGCAGGAGGCAATATGAGCTTTTTTAAAGGTACCCGACGTATTTCGTTGGTGGCAAATTTTAATAATACCAATCAGCAAAACTTTGGATCGCAGGATTTGCTGGGGCTTACAAGTAGCGCCGGCAGAGGACAGGGTGGGGGCCGTGGCGGAAGAGGTGGCGGAGGAACGGATAATTTTGCAGTAGGGCAGTCTAACGGTATCAGTAAAACCAATGCTTTTGGTATAAACTACAGCGACCAATGGGGCAAAAAGGCAACCATTACCGGGAGTTATTTTTTCAATAACAGCACCAACAACAACGAATCAATTGTAAACACAGAAACCTTCTTTAATCCAAAAAATTTGTTTAGTTACCAAAAAAGTAATGTGATTACGGATAATTACAACCATCGTATTAATATGCGGCTGGAATATAAAATAGACTCGTCTAATTCTATTTTTATAATTCCTAATCTTAGTTTTCAAAAAAATAATTCAAGGTCTGTTTCTGCCCTGCAAAATTATTATGATGAAGCTGATTCTTTAAATACTTCTATAAATGAAAGCAGTTCTGATCGTAATGGCTATAACCTCCGAAATAGTATCCTGTTCCGGCATTCATTTCCCAAAAAAGGTCGTACAATTTCTTTTGGATTGAATACCACGTATACTAAAAATGATGGTGAAAGCATTACCGATGCAACGTA
Organism: Chitinophagales bacterium; assembly: GCA_038320245.1. Taxonomy (GTDB): domain Bacteria; phylum Bacteroidota; class Bacteroidia; order Chitinophagales; family Chitinophagaceae; genus Ferruginibacter. The sequence goes on from JBBQEA010000135.1 coordinate 4,720, forward strand.
TCGTTTTTACAATGGCGGTATTACAGATTCGGTTCAAAATCAGTTTTACAATAACGCAAGCAACGGTACTACTATTGGTGGAAAAATTGCCTACACAGAACCAATCGGTAAAAAAGGACAAATACAAATTGATTACACGCCATCTGTTCAAAAAAATAAAGCCGATCAGCAAACCTTTGGTTACGATGGTGATAAATATACCCGGTTTGATACCAGTTTATCCAACCGGTTTGATAATATCATTACTACAAACAACGCAGGCATCAATTATCGATTGAATCCCAGCAAGGACGAACAATTTTCTATCGGGGTAAACTATCAGCATTCAATATTGGAAAGCCAGCGTATTTTCCCAACAGCATCCAGTGTGAATCAATCTTTTTCTAATTTTTTACCCAATGCCATGTGGCGCAAAAAGTTATCGAATAACAGTAATATAAGGATTTTCTACAGGGCATCAACCAGCTTTCCTAATGTAACCCAGTTACAGGATGTGGTAAACTTATCCAATCCCCTAACGGTAAGCAGTGGCAACCCGGATTTAAAGCAATCCTTCAGTAATTTTATTAGTGGCCGCTACTATTATACCAATTCAAAAACATCCCGTAGCTTTTTCGCCAATATCTTTTTGCAAACAGTTAGTGATTACATTTCCAATGCCAGTTATGTTGCAGTAAGGGATACAGTTTTACAGCAAAATATTTTATTAAAAAAAGGTTCGCAGTTTACCAAGCCTGTAAACCTCGATGGTTTTAAAAGCCTGCGAACATTTTTCACTTACAGTTTGCCTATAAAGCCAATTAAAACAACTGTTAATTTAAATGCGGGTTTTGTTTACACAAGGCTACCGGGTCAGGTAAATTATCAGCCCACTGTAACCAATAATTATGTGTACACCACAGGCGTTGTACTGGCAAGTAATATCAGTGAATATGTCGATTTTAATCTATCGTACAGTGCCAGTATCAATGAGGCAAAAACTGTGTCTATAACCAATTCATCCTCCAGATATGTAAACCAATCAGCCGGTATTCAAATGAACCTGTTGAATAAAAAAGGATGGTTTATACAAAATGATATTAACAATCAATCGAACAGTGGATTGGCAGCGGGATTTAATCAAAATTACTGGCTGTGGAATGCTGCCATCGGCAAAAAATTCTTAAAGAAAAAAGCTGGCGAACTAAAGTTATCTGTATTTGATTTGCTAAAGCAAAACCAAAGTATAACTAGAACGGTTACGGGTGCTTACATAGAAGATGCTCAAAGCCAGGTGTTGCAGCAGTATTTTATGCTAACATTTACCTACAGCCTCAAAAATTTTGGAGTGGCGGCAAAACAATCAATGGGCAGTGGCGATGGCAGGGAAAGAATGTTTAGGCCGGGTGGGGGTAGTCCGGTGTTTTAAGTACATTTATAGGGATTAAAAAACAGCCGCATTGAATCAACCCGAAACACTTGTACATAAACTGCTGAATGGAGACAAGGCCAGCTTTGCTGAATTGGTAGAACGGTATCAGGATATGGTGTATAATACTGCTTTAAGTATTGTACAAAACAACAACGATGCGGATGATATTACCCAGGAGGTTTTCATACAAGTTCATCTTTCAATCAGTTCTTTTAAAGGCGAATCAAAATTATCAACCTGGCTTTATCAGATTACGATATCAAAAGCACTTGATCATGAAAAAAAGAAGAAAAGGAATAAGCGCTTTGGTTTTATAAAAAGTCTTTTTGGTGATAGCGGAACAACAGACGATTTACCGGTAGAATTTAACCATCCTGGTGTACAACTTGAAAAAAAAGAAAGTTCCAATGCCTTGTTTAAAGCATTAAAAAAGTTACCGGATAATCAGCGAATAGCATTTACGCTGCATAAAATTGAAGGACAGACAAACATGGAAGTTGCAGCCATTATGAACATGAACGTAACAGCGGTAGAATCGCTGATGAGCAGGGCAAAAGCGAACCTTAAAATTAACTTACAGCATTATTATAATGAAAAATTTAAAGACCAATAATTTTACCCGTTATGAACAAAGATGAATACATTAACAGGCTAATTGAAGGCTCCATCAACAGTGCCGATGGTATGGACAGGGCAACGCCAAAACCATTTTTACATACCCGTATCAATGCAAAACTTAATGCTGCTGCAGATAGTGGTTGGGGTAGAATAGCTGCATTTATTGGAAAACCTGTTTTTTTTATACCTGCCTTTTGCTTAATTATACTCGTTAATCTTTTAGTGATTTTTAATAACAATGCTGCACCAGCATGGCTTATAACCGAACAGGGCGCAGCAACGACCGCAGATGAATTCTCTAATACCATCGCAACTTTTTATGAAATAGAAAATCCATAAATAATAAAATGAAAGATAATAGTAAAAAAATATTCATACTTATAATTGCTATTTTGCTAATAGCCAATAGTGCTTTGCTGGTGCTTTATTTGCAGCAATCATCATCGGAGAATCAGCATAAAAGACCAGATCGTAAAGCATATATTGCTGCCTTTTTAAAAAAGGATATTGGTTTTAGTCAGGAGCAACTGGCAAAATATGATACCCTCAGCGACAACCATCGCAAAAAAATATCGCAGCTTTTTGATCAGCAAAGGGCAAATAAAGCAGTACAGTTTAAGCAAATGGTATTGAGTGATTTTTCGGACAGCATCATCAATACCGAAGCAGAAGCATCAGCTGCTTCCCAAAAAAATGCTGAGCTTTTATTATTTATACACATGAAAAATATAAGGTTGCTTTGCACGCCGCAACAGCTTCCTGCATTTGATACTTTATTTGCTAAAGTTATTACCCGGCCTAGCGGGGAAGAGGGCAGAAAAAAATCTGCCCATTAATTTCTTCGTATCCAAATAATATAAATTCTAAAAAAATAAAACCATGAAAAAACAAATCATGCTATTGATTATAGCAGTATCATTGGGTATTGGTGCAGCCGTTGCACAAGGTCAACCCCGTATGACAATTGAAGAAAGAACAAAGGTAGTAATGGAAAAAATAGCCGTATTAAAACTTGATACGGTAGCTACTTCCAAAACACAAACGATTATTGCTGATTTTTACAATGCTCAACAAAAAGCAATGGAAGAAATGCGTGCAACCGGCTCGATGGACCGGGAGGCCATGATGGCTAAAAGTAAAGAATTAGCTGAAGCAAGAGATGTAAAATTAAAAACAATTTTTACTGCTGAGCAGTTTAAAAGTTGGGTAGATGAAATTGAACCTTCTCTTCGACCACAGCGGATGCAAAAGTCAAATTAAATAAAATATTTCTTAGAAAAAAAAGTCCGGTTGTCAAGCCGGACTTTTTTCGTGCTTTAGAATACAAAATTTCAACAGCTAATAAGCTGAATTAAATTTTATTCATTTTATCAATAATCATTTCCTCTCTAATTTCCATCATACAGGCAAAATCGCCCCGGTAGCAGGGTTTGTTGCCAAATACAGAACAGGGTCGGCAGTAGATGTCCACACTAACCATATTTTCAACAGGCTGACTCCAACCGTAAAAGCCTGCAAATGGATGGGTGGCGCCCCATATGCTTATTACAGGCACAGCATACAAAGACGCAAGGTGCATATTAGCAGAGTCCATACTCAGCATTTGCGACAGGTTACTGATAATAGCTAGTTCTTCGGCAAAAGAAAATTTGCCTGCCACACTAAATACGTTTCCTTTTACCTCATCCTGCCATTGCTGCAAAATTTCATTTTCATGTTCACCGCCGCCAAATAATAAAATGCGGTGACCTTCATCTGACAAGGTTTTTACAACATGCCACATTCGCTGTAGCGGATACATTTTTTGGGCATGTTGTGCAAAAGGGGCAATGCCGGTAACTTTTCCTTTTCCTGTAAAATAATCTTTAGCGGCTGCCGGCAACGGTTGTTTGGGAAAAATGGGTTCCTCATTTTTTAACACACAGGGATAGCCCAAATTTCTAAAAACTACTGCATATCTTTCAAAAGAAGTTGGTAACTGTACCAATTGTTTCTGCACTTTTAATGTCAGCAGTTTTTTTTCTTCACGGCCTTTATCAATTGCAGCCATCGGAATACCCGAAAAGCCAAAAAATAACCGGAGATTAAAAGACCTTAAAACGCCGTGCAAATCTGCTATTGCTGTAAATTGATTCAGGGTTTTTAATTCTCTATATAAACGATACATGCCTGTAAAACCCTTGTGTTCTTTCTTTAAAAAGGCTGGGTGAAAATGGCATCGATCCAGTCCGGAAAATAGCGGTTTAAAAAAAGCATTGGATACCACTGTAATTTGCAAATCTTTATTTTGTTGCAGCAGATTTTTTAGAACAGGAACCGTCATAGCTACATCTCCCATGGCTGAGAAACGGATTACTAATATATGTGCAGGTGCAGGCATTTAGTTGCCGGATTGTTGATACAATACAGGATTTAAAGAAGGGTCATTGTACATTTTCATTTGTTTGTACACCTTCATGTATTTGTCGCCGTTGGCAATATCATTCAGTAAATCATCAATGGCCTGCGATAAATCTTTCCGCTGTTCCAGCAGGATGGCAACCTTGTCGGTACAGGCTTTTACATGGTCAGCGGTGGCGTCTTTGCGGTTGGCTTCTACCTGCATGTGATAAATTTTTAAAGCTAAAATCGAAAGCCTGTCAATAGCCCATGCCGGACTTTCCGTGTTGGTAGTGGCGCCTGTTCTTGGTTGTATCGATTTATAAGCCTCTAAAAAATATGCGTCAATGTATTCCACCATGTCTGTTCTTTCCTGGTTACTCTTGTCAATTCTTCTTTTAATGGCAATGCCCTCCACAGGATCAATCGTTGGGTTGCGAACAATATCTTCCAGGTGCCATTGCACGGTATCAATCCAGCTTTTATGGTAGAGTAAATGCTCAAATGAGCTTGCAGGGTAGGGGCTTTGCATAGTTGCATCAACATCATCTTTGCTGTGATAATCCAGTACGCAGGCATCAAAAATGGTATTGCAGATATTACTAGTCATTGTAAATAAATTAATCTTAATTAGTTGACAGTTTAAAATTTCAACTTGGTTAAAAATAGATAACCAATTGCTTCGGCTGCAAAAGTACCGTCAAAAAAATTAATGCTATTTGTTGTTTTTCTGCTGCACGGCTAAAAAATACAAAGGAATTCCAATCAGCGTAATAATAAGTCCGGGCCAGGTAAATTGTGGTTTGTAAATAATCAGGAGTGTACAAAAACTAATTCCCATCAAAATATAAATAACAGGTAATACCGGATAACCAAAAGCTTTGTACGGCCTGTCTGCATCCGGGTATTTTTTTCGTAAGATGAAAATACCAGCGATGGTGAGTACATAAAATATTACAACTATAAATGAAACCATGTCCAGCAAATCGCCATACTTACCACTCAGGCACAAAGCGCTTGCCATGGCGCACTGAATCCACAAAGCCCATTCCGGAACCCTGTTTTTATTAAGGGTACCAGCTTGTTTAAAAAACAGTTTGTCATTTGCCATGGTATAATAAACCCTTGCACCAGCCAGAATCAGGCCGTTATTACAACCAAAAGTGGAGATCATAATCATCACTGCAATAATGATGGTTCCGCTGCTGCCAAAAATAGCTTCCGATGCACTGAGTGCAACCCTGTTGTCCTTCGCAAAAGCCAGCTCATGTAAGGGAACAGTGGCCAGATACACTACGTTGGTAAGCAGGTACACAACCGTTACTATCAGCGTACCCAGGAACAAACTCAGCCCTATATTTCTTTTTGGATTTTTAATTTCGCCTGCAATAAAGGTTACATTGTTCCATGCATCACTACTAAAAATACTACCAACCATTGCGCTTGCCATTGCGCCCATGGCTACACCCATCACCAATGGTTCCATACTGATAGTGCCATTCGTTTTCGTAAGATGTTGAATGGTCCATGCATCCTGCCAGTTAGCCGTCCACACATCCCATTTAAAAGCGATAAAGCCTGCTATAATCAAACCAAATAGAGATACCAGCTTGGTAGTTGTAAAAACAGATTGAATGGTTTTTCCTGCCTCAATGCCTCTTGTGTTGATGTAAGTTAAAAATACAATGAGGATGATGGACACCAATTGTGCATAGTGAATGGTGAGCCCGGCAATTTTGAAAGTATTTGCATCTTCCCATGCAAGTGCCGGGAAAAAATATCCTGCAAATTTGGCGAAACCAACACCAACAGCCGCAATGGTACCAGTTTGAATCACGGCGAAAAAACTCCAGCCATATAAAAATCCAATAAGCGGATTGTAGGCTTCTTTGAGGTAAACATATTGTCCGCCCGCCTTGGGATACATGGCGCTTAATTCTCCATAACTAAGTGCAGCAGTTAACGTCATAAGCCCCGTGATAACCCATGCAGCCAGCAACCATCCTGCACTGCCAACATCTTTGAGCATATCGGCGCTTACAATAAAAATCCCGGACCCAATCATAGATCCGGCAACTATCATGGTTGCATCAAATAATCCCAGCGATGGTTTAAAAGAAGTTTTCCCTGTTTCATTATCTAATAAATTTGAGGCATCGTTTTGCAGCATAAAAAATCCCATTTTGGTTAAACGGGTTCAAGATAAATAAATTGAATGGATTTTATCAGCGTGTAATTCAAAATGTGGCTTTTACCCCTGTTTTATAAAGGGGTATTTCCGGACCCGAATCAAAATCAGCCTTAATTAAAGTAGGGATTTTAGAATTATGGCTTGCAACAATGTTGTAATGGATAATCATATTACTTGCCCTTCTTATTCATTCTTTCATTGAGGCCTTTAATAATTTCGTTGGTGATGTTTTGGGTTGAATCTTTATAAAATAAATAATCGAATCCACCGCCTGTTGCAAATATGTAGGAATATCTTTTGTCCTTATTGTAGTCATTCAAAAAATTCTTTAAGGTAAGCTGAACTTCCTCCATTATTTTACCACCTTTTTCTGCCAACCGCTGTCCTTTTGATTGCTTTGTAGCATCCAGTTCTTGTTGACGCTTTATCCATTTGGCCTGAAATTCCTCTGCTTCATTTTGTGTGATGGAATTGCCCCGCTTAATGAAATTATTCTTTTCTGATTCCTGCTGTCTGCAGGCGCTTTCGTATTCGTTTAAAATCTGTTTTTGTTCATATTCCAATTCCTTCTTTCTTTCTTTAATAAAACTCACATTGTTATTAAGGGAATCCAGCTCAACATAGGCAACGCCCGGGCCTGCACTGCAGGTGTCTCTATGACTGTTAGCTACCTGTTTTCGCACCGGGTTATTGGGTTTACCAGGAGCAAAATGAAGATAATACAACACCCCTACAGCCGCCAGAATAATAATATTAAATAGAATGGAAAATTGCTTCATGCATGGATTTTAAATAAAAAAGCAATTTAGGTACAAATTGAGGGTTTGCAACAATTGAACAATAGATTTTAGGAAAGGGTTAACAGGATAAAAAAATTATACAACTAATTATACCTGCTACAATAAGGGTATTTTTCGCCCTCAAATAGTCACTATTTACTATTGAAAAGATCGAAATTCCCGTATGCCTACTTTAGGAATTTAGATTGATAAATTTTATCCTCTCCTGAAGTTTTTACAGCATACGCAAAACCCTTTTGAATTGAATAGCCGCCATGTTGTCCCATTTTATTAATTGCCACAAAACCAACCTGCAGCTCTTTTGCCTTGGCTGGATTTAGTTTTACAATCCGCTCAACTGCCCGCTTGCAGGCAAGTTCCGGACTATAGCCATTTCTCATATATTCTACCACCAGGTGCGTACCGCAAATGCGGATTACTTCTTCCCCTACACCACTAGAAGTAGCGGCGCCAACTTCATTGTCAACATATAATCCTGCACCAATGCCTGCTGAATCGCCCACTCGGCCATGCAGTTTAAATGCCATACCGCTGGTAGTAACGCCGCCCGATAAATTTCCGCTGGCATCCATTGCAATAATGCCCATGGTGTCGTGGTTGGGCCTGCCATCTTCAAAAAAGAAAGGGGCAAAAGGGCCATTTTCTCGTTTTGATGTAACAGCTGCAGTTTGGTTTTCGATATTGATTACAGGTTTATATTGATTTTTTTTGAGCCATTCCTGGTAGGCTTTTTTTGCATCTTCTGATAAAACAGCCGGCTCTTTTGGAAAACCATTTTCAAGTGCAAATTGCTGTGCACCATTGCCAACCAGCAATACATGGGGTGTATTTTCCATCACTTTACGAGCTACCGATAATGGGTGTTTAATTTGCTCCAAACCTGCTACAGCGCCGCAATTGGAGTGTTCATCCATAATGCATGCCTCAAGGGTAACAATCCCGTCTCTGTCAGGATCTGCACCCAACCCTACGCAGCAGGAAATTTTATTTTCTATATAAATTGCTCCTTTTTCGATAGCATCTACGGACCGTCCTTTTGCGGCAAGTACATCCCATGCAGCAGCATTTACATTTTTACCTTCATGCCAGGTAGATACCATGATGGGCTTGCTGGCAAATATGCCAGCTGCTGATTTTCCGGGTAATTGAAAAGAAAGTAATGGTGCTGTAAAAGCCGATAGTTGCAGGAATTTTCTTCTGCCAATGGTTGAGGACATAATTAGATTTTAATTGTTGATGAATTAATTTTAATGGGCAAGTTTTTTTATCATTTCTGTATTGAGCGAATCAGCATACATTCCATAAGCGCTCGTCATGGTGCCTTTTATTGTTCCATCTTTTGATTCAATAGCGAACACAATATCTTCATCAGAAGGATTGGTGTCACCCTCAAAACGATAGACTTCAATAATTTCAAATTCATGTGGATTCAAACAAATATTATGTTCTTCGCATTTTATGCTGTCGAACGAAATATTAAAATCGAGTGTAAAGCCCTTTTCTTTAAGCCCTTTCAAAGCCTCAACCACCGTATCATAATATTGCATGCTGATTGTTTTGAATAAAGTTAGCTATTTGTTTTATTGGTAAATTATATTTTTACCGATAGTTAAAATTCTGCTGAAGAAAACAGCTTTTTCATGCAAGTTTTTTTACTTGCGATTGATAGAAGATGTGGTGGGTTGCTGTGGCAATTGTTGTTGGCCAGTCCTGTTATCTAAATGTTTTTTAATTACTACGTAGCAAATAAGTATTAATACAATAACAATAATGGTAATAACGTATGTCTGTGGATTATCCTGCCAACGACGCTTTTTTCTTTTGGCGTTTTTTGCCAGTTGTTTTTGCAAACTGGCTTGCAGTTCCTCTAAATGAATGGGGATATTTTTTTTATTATCAATTTGCTGCAATCCCTCAATGGCGTCATTCATAAATGGATCGTCCGCCATGTTTTTTTCAACTTCATGCACATTGGATTTTGACAACTGATCGCTTAGATAGGCAAGCAATTGCTGGTTGTCAATATCTTTATTGCTGTTAGATAATATGTCTTTTAAATCATTGTTCATTTTCTTGCAAACGCTCCAGCATTATTTTTAAATTTCTTTTACCGTTTTGAATGTGGCTCTTTACCTGTAACAGCGAAAAGTTTGTATCCGAAACAATTTCCTGGTAGCTTTTTTTGTGCAGGTAAAACAAAGTTACACATTGTTGCTGTTCCATATTAAGCTGGCCGAGTGCCTGCTCCATTTTGGTAAGTAGTAAATCTTTTTC
>JBBQEA010000136.1:0-14322 GCA_038320245.1 Chitinophagales bacterium
GAAAAACAAATGCAAAGGCAGAAGCAATGAACAGTAAAATACAAAGGTTCATCACCGCTAACTACGGTGTAAGGGATAAAGATTTTTTTATGTACAGGTTAGCTCATTATTACTCTTAGCACCTCAAAAGATTAATTAGCCGGTATAGCAGTAATTAGATCCCCCCTTTTTATCGCTACTACTAAGATAAAAGAAGGTGTAATAATGTTGCCCTGCAATAAAGAAAGAGAGGAAATATAGTCCTTTTAGAACGTTTAAAATTTTTGGTATTGAGCAAAATTTAATTGCTCTTTCATATGGAAATTATTCGAAAAATAATAGTAACGCTTGTTTGGTGAGTAGAGCTTAAAATTTCAATGGATAATTAAAATCCCCAACTTGCAAGTACAATAGCAGCAAGGATAACTAACAATACTATAGCGCTCAGCGTAATCCAGCCCAATAATTTGCCTGCTTTTGCCTTCCTGTTTTCTCCATCCGTTTTCTTTGCCGTTGACCCGGTTACGATAGCTAAAATAGCTGCAACCAGAGAACCCAGTATAACATAAGGAACAAACAAACCAATAACAAATAAACCTAACCCGACAATTCCCAATATATAGGCTGTTTGCCCTTGCTTATCTGCATCATCTTGTTGGTGCTTCATTTTGTGCTTCAGCACAAAAAAGCCTACTTTTTCTTTAAACGTGAGTTTTCTGCCTACCAGCCGTTGAAACTCTTTTAGTTTCATTGTCGCTATATTTTTATATCCGCCATCAATGGGTTTATCAATGACAACTATAGCGTTTCTTGAGTAGGCAAAAGCCGGCATTTTTATACTAAAAAATATACCGGCAAACAGTAAAAATATTAGGGCTGGTTTCATGGTTTTTTTCTTAAAGCTATAAAATGTTTAATCTAACTGCAAGTAATACAAACATTATTATTTTAAGCATTAAACTTTTTTATTTAATGTTTTTAAGTCTTTTAAAGCGGCCGGACCAAATTTGTAAAAAGGGATTACAAAAAATTCAAGTTTTAAAAGTTTGCCATTAGCATTCGGTTATATCAAAAAATAATTTCTTTTTACAAATAATTACAATAGACAATTTAGCACTCTATCCAAATAGATATCCATCATCCAGGCTTATAAAATTTAGAAAAGCTTCTTTCTTTTTAAATTAACCCTAATCCAAACATCATTTTTTATTAACTTTGGCCGCTTCGGAAAAAAACTTCCCTGGCACATTTACAAACATCGTTTTTGAATTAATATGCCAAAAAACAACTCCATCCAATCAGTACTGATTATCGGCTCGGGCCCAATTATTATAGGACAAGCTTGTGAATTTGATTACTCCGGCACCCAGGCTGCAAGAAGCATTCGGGAAGAAGGAGTAAAAGTATTGCTGATAAACAGCAATCCAGCTACTATTATGACAGACCCTATGATGGCGGACAAGGTTTACCTATTGCCGCTCACCGTAGAAAGTTTAGAAGAAATTTTAGAAGAGAACCAAAACACCGAATTTAAAATTGATGCAGTGTTGCCCACAATGGGTGGCCAAACGGCCCTTAACCTTTGCAAAGAGGCCGACGAATTAGGCATCTGGGAAAAATACGGTGTTAAATTAATTGGGGTAGATATAAAAGCAATTGATAAAGCAGAGGACAGGGAAAAATTCAGGCTGTGGATGATTGAAATGGGTATACCTGTTTGCCAGGCAAAAATTGCCAACTCATTTTTAGAAGGAAAAGAATTTGCACAGGAAATTGGATTTCCATTAGTACTAAGGCCCTCGTTCACACTAGGTGGTACAGGTGGAGGAATTGTTTTTAAAAAGGAAGAGTTAGATGAAGCCCTCAATATAGCCTTAACTGCAAGCCCCATCCATGAGGTACTGGTAGAAAAAGCAGTACTGGGCTGGAAGGAATACGAACTGGAATTATTAAGAGATAATGCTGATAACGTTGTAATCATTTGTGCGGTAGAAAATTTTGACCCCATGGGTGTGCATACCGGCGACAGCATTACCGTTGCGCCTGCCATGACGTTGAGTGATACCGCATACCAGTTAATGCGTAACACGGCCATCCGCATGATGCGTAACCTGGGCAACTTTGCCGGTGGTTGCAATGTGCAGTTTGCCATGAAGCCAGATACAGAGGAAATTATTGTGGTAGAAATTAATCCCAGGGTTAGCCGCTCCTCTGCATTGGCAAGTAAGGCTACCGGTTATCCTATTGCAAAAATTGCAGCCAAGCTGGCCATCGGTTACAACCTGGATGAACTTAAAAATCAAATCACCCAAAGCACCTCGGCCTATTTTGAGCCGGCATTGGATTATGTGATTGTAAAAATACCGCGTTGGAATTTTGACAAATTCAAAGGTGCTAATGACACATTGGGTTTTCAAATGAAAAGTGTGGGGGAAGTGATGGCCATTGGTAGAAGTTTTTGTGAAGCAATACAAAAAGCTTGTCAGAGTTTGGAAAATGAGGCGGTGGGACTTGGTTACTATGGCCAAAGCCTGATGAAAGCAGATGATTTAATTGAATACATCAAAATACCCAAATGGGACAGGGTGTTCCGCATAAAAGATGCGCTGATGGCTGGTGCCAGCGTAAAACGCATTTGCGAAAGTACCGGCATTGACCGCTGGTTTATTTACCAGATACAAAAAATATGTAACTGTGAAAAAGAGATAGCGAAATATCATTTAAAAAATCTGCCTGATACTTTATTAAGAGAAGCAAAAATATTAGGCTTTAGTGATGAACAGATTGTGCGGATAATGAAAGAAGAAGATGCCGGTTTGATTTATGAAAAAAGAAAGGCATTGGGCATAACAAGGGTATTTAAAATGGTAGATACCTGTGCTGCAGAATTTGAGGCCAAAACACCGTATTTCTACAGTACGTTTGAAGCAGCTCAAGCCCCCCCACCCCCCAAGGGGGGATTTGAAAATGCACTCCCCATTGCTTTATTGAATTCAAATGAATCAGTAGTTTCTGCGAAGAAGAAAATAATTGTACTCGGCAGCGGCCCCAACAGAATTGGCCAGGGCATTGAGTTTGATTACTGCTGTGTTCATGGATTACTGGCTGTAAAAGAAGCTGGCTACGAAGCCATCATGGTAAACTGCAATCCCGAAACGGTGAGTACAGATTTTGACATTGCAGATAAATTATATTTTGAACCTGTTTTTTGGGAACACCTGTGGGAGATAATTGAACACGAAAAACCTGAAGGTGTCATCGTTCAGCTGGGCGGACAAACAGCGCTGAAACTGGCAAAAAAACTACACCAAAAAGGCATAAAAATTATAGGTACTTCCTTTGACAGTATGGACATTGCCGAAGACAGGGGCCGCTTTAGTGATACCTTAAAAGAGTTAGGCATTCCTTATCCTAACTATGGTACAGCATTTAATACAGATGAAGCAATAGAGGTGGCAAAACGAGTTGGCTACCCGGTTCTTATCAGGCCAAGCTATGTTATTGGCGGGCAACGCATGCGGATTGTTTTGAATGATGAGGAACTGGAAAAAGGAATTTTAAGTCTGATAAAACATTTGCCAGGTAATAAAATTTTAATTGATCATTTTTTAGACCGTTGCCAGGAAGCGGAAATTGATGCCATTTTTGACGGAGTAGATTTTCACATTATGGGTGTGATGGAACATATTGAGCCTGCCGGTATCCATAGTGGCGACAGCAATGCTGTATTGCCGCAATTCAATTTATCGCCATTGATAGTGCATACCATGGAAGAGTATGCCGAAAAAATTGCCCGAACGTTAAATATTCGTGGCCTTATCAATATTCAATTTGCCATTAAAGAAGGCAATGTATATGTGATAGAAGCCAACCCAAGGGCAAGCCGCACTACGCCATTTATTGCCAAAGCTTATCAAATACCTTACCTCAATATCGCTACAAAAATAATGATGGGTGTTGCCATGTTGAAGGATTTTGTTTTTGAGAAAAAGATGACCGGCTTTGCCATTAAGGAGCCGGTTTTCTCCTTTAATAAATTCCCCGGTGTAAACAAAGAACTTGGCCCGGAAATGAAGAGTACCGGCGAAGCCATTCGTTTCATCAAAGACTTAAGAGACCCCTATTTCAGGCAGTTGTATAAGGAGCGGAGTATGCATTTGAGTAAATAAAATTTTGTACATTTATTGAATGAAAGTAACCATTGAAAATATCAACATCAATGTAACTGGTAATTTATCAGACGATATGACTGATGAAGAATTTTTTCATTTTTGTACTCAAAATAGGGATTTACGTATTGAAAGAGATGCTAGCAGGCAAATCTATATTATGCCACCTACGGGTTTAAATACAGGGGCATCTAATGCAGATATCAATACTGATTTAACCAATTGGAACAGAAAAAATAGAAATGGCAAAGTGTTCGATTCCTCTACTGGTTTTACGCTCCCCGACCGTGCCGTTTTTTCTCCGGACGCCGCTTGGATAAGCAATGAAAAAATTTCAAAACTCACCAAAGAACAGAGAAATATATTTGCGCCTGTTTGCCCGGACTTTATCATAGAGCTTAAAAGTAAATCCGATGCAATACCGGAACTCCAAAACAAAATGCTCAAATGGATTGAGAATGGCTGTAAACTAGCCTGGCTCTTAATCCCCGAAAAAGAAGAAGCCCATATCTATCGTAACGATGGAAGTATTGAAATAGTGAAAGGCTTTAACAATAAACTCTCCGGCGAAAACATACTGCCGGGCTTTGAACTGGATTTAAGCATCCTCAAATAATATCAATTCTTTTATGCCGGCAAAGTTCCAGATACCAATTTGGAAAACAGCTCCCTGCCTCCAACTGCTATTACCGTTGGTTGCCGGTATCATATTGCAATGGTATGTACAGCCGGTATTGCAATTAATTATTCTAAATCTTGTATGCTTTACTGCAGCGTATTGGTTGTTTGGTAAACTACCGGTTGCAGTAAAGTTTAAGTTGCATTTTATGCAAGGCATGTATTTGCAATTGATAATAATAAGCATCGGTATGCTTGTTACCTGGCAAAAAGATAGCAGGCACAACAACAATTGGTATGGCCAATATTATACAAATGGCGATTACATCATTGCCAGCATCAGTGAGCCATTAATTGAAAAAGCCAAATCGTACAAAGCAGATGTTTACATAGAACAACTCATTAGAAATGATAGCGCCATCAAAGGCAAGGGAAAATTGTTACTCTACTTTTCTAAAGACTCCATACCCAATACCCTGCAATATGGTGATCAAATTCTCATACATAAAAATCTACAGGAAATTAAAAATTCCGGAAATCCGGGGGCATTCAATTACCAGCGTTATGCTGCCTTTCAGCAAACCTTTCACAATGCTTTTTTAAAACCAACAGATTGGGTGAAACTGCCCGGTAAAAACAGCAATCAATTTAAACAATTTATCTACACGGCCAGAGCCTATATATTATCAATCTTACAAAAAAATGTGAGCAGTAATAAAGATGAACTAGGTATTGCAGAGGCCCTGCTGATTGGCTATACCAACGATCTTGATAAAGATCTGGTGCAGGCTTACAGCAATACCGGCGTAGTACATATAATTGCCATCTCCGGTATGCACCTGGGTTTAATTTATGTAATGCTGGTATGGTTGTTTAAACGAATTCCCGGTATCAACCAATCAAAAATTTTACAGGTAATATTGATACTAAGTTGTCTTTGGTTATTTTCATTACTTACCGGCGCTTCGGCATCTGTATGCAGGGCCGCAGTGATGTTTACTTTTATAACGATCGGCAAGAATATTGGGCGACAATCTTCTATTTACAATTCCCTTGCGGCATCAGCATTGGTAATGCTTTCCTACAATCCATATTACTTATGGGATGTTGGATTTCAGCTAAGCTACCTTGCTGTGGTTGGGATAATTGCATTTCAAAAACCAATTTACAATTGGTTTAACATCAAAAATAAATACATGGATGAAGTATGGAAACTAGCAGCTATTTCATTGGCCGCACAAACACTTACGTTCCCCATTTGCATATATTATTTTCATCAGTTCCCCAATTTATTTCTAGTTACCAATATTATTGCAGTACCATTATCGAGTGTGATATTGTATGCAACCATTGCCTTAATAGTATTAAGTCAGGTGCCATTTCTGGGCTTTTATTTAGGTAAAGTAGTTAACGGATTGGTATGGCTAATGAACCAGGTTATTTTACAAATCAACGATTTCCCCTATACCGTTTGGGATAAAATTCCGGCTACAATTGTTACAACCTGGTTGTTGTATTTTGTTGTTATCGGCGTCAGTTGCTGGCTCCTCCGAAAAAGTAATAACTGGTTTAGATTTTCAGTGTTTTCATTACTGGCTTTTGTAGCCACACATACCTTTAACAACTGGAAAATTAATAATCAGCAACACCTGATTGTATACAATGTGCCACAACACCGGGCAATAGATTTTGTAAAAGGTAACAATTACCAGTTTGTGGGTGATAGTATTTTGCTACAGGATGGCGTATTACAAAACTTTCACCTTAAACCCGGCAGAATTGCGTTGCAATTAAACAACAGAATTGATTCACTCTCCACCAATATTGGTGAAACAAACTTCTATCAGTTCGGCAATAAAAAAATGCTGTTGATTGACCGTGCCATCTCTTTTGAAAAACCGTTAAATAAAATTGATGTGGACTATATCGTCATCTCCAAAAGTCCAAAGCTATATATTCCACAACTGGCGGAGGTTTTTAACTGCAGGCAATATGTATTTGATGCATCTAACAGCCTGTGGAAAATTGACAAATGGCAAAAAGATTGCGAAGAACTACATTTGCAGCATTATTCAATACCAAAACAGGGCGCTTTTATTGCGGCTATTGACTAAACAACTCTCATCTAATTTATTAATTCAAAAAGCACCGCCAATAGCGGATCAGGCATGAAAAAAATTCAATCAGCATTAATCTCTGTTTTTTATAAAGATGGTCTCGAAAATATTGTTAAGCAACTGCAGCAGTTGGGTGTTACCATCTATTCTACCGGCGGTACACAAAAGTTTATAGAAGATTTGCAGGTGCCCTGTGTTCCTGTTGAATCATTAACCAGCTATCCTTCTATTTTGGGTGGCAGGGTTAAAACATTGCATCCATCGGTATTTGGCGGCATTTTAGGTAAACGAGATGATGCTCAGCATGTGGCAGAAATGAAGCAATACAATATCCCCGAGCTTGATCTGGTGATTGTTGATTTATATCCATTTGAAGAAACCGTAGCATCGGTGACTGGTCCCGGCTTTGAAGCCGGAGATGAAGAAAAGGAAGCCCTGATAATAGAAAAGATTGATATTGGCGGACCAAGCATGATTAGGGGCGCTGCAAAAAACCACCGGGATGTGGTAGTGGTTGCGGCAAAAAAAGACTACGCTTTGCTGGAAAAAATATTGGTTAGTCAGCAAGGTGAAACATCTCTGGAACAAAGAAGAGCATTTGCAATTAAAGCATTTGATGTTTGCACAGGCTACGATTTAGCCATCTCCAATTATTTCAATCAAACAGATTTCATAAACCCGTTCAACAAAGAAAAATCAGTATTACGGTACGGCGAAAATCCACACCAGCAGGGTATTTTTTACGGCAACCAGCAAGAAATATTTGATAAACTAAACGGCAAAGAATTATCCTATAATAATTTAACAGATGTTGATGCGGCCGTACAGTTAATACAAGATTATAACAGGGAAGTCTCTTCAAATAACTCCCCTTTAGGAGATGGGGGCAGCAGTTCTCTTTTTGCGATCATCAAACACACCAATGTATGCGGTGCGGCAATGCGGCCATCCATTAAAGAAGCCTGGGATGCAGCGCTTGCAGGCGATCCTGAAAGTGCATTTGGTGGCGTATTGATAACCAATAAAACAGTGGATGTAACAACAGCAAACGCCATCAACGAAATATTTTTTGAAGTGTTAATTGCACCAGCATTTGATGAAGCAGCACTGGCTATTTTACAAACCAAAAAGAACCGCATTCTATTACGCCAAAAAGCAACACTTACTGCAACAAGCCAGTTTAAGTCAGTACTCAATGGTTTACTTACGCAGCAAAATGATGTTGGTAATTATATGGAGCCGATAGCTATCGGCTGGAAAGAAACAGGTGGCAGAACAACCACCGCTGCAGAAAAAGAAGACCTTGTTTTTGGCAACATCATTGCTAAACATTTAAAGAGTAATTCCATAGCGTTGGTAAAAAACAAACAGCTAATCGGCAAGGGTTGCGGACAAACAAGTCGTATAGATTCACTCCGCCAGTCAATTGATAAAGCCGGTCAGTTTAATTTTGATTTAACCGGCGCAACATTGGCAAGCGATGCCTTTTTTCCTTTTGATGATTGCGTAAAAATTGCCCATTTAGCGGGCATTACAGCCTTTATTCAGCCGGGCGGTTCTATCCGTGATAAAGATTCCATTCAATATTGCCAGGATAACAACCTGGCCATGGTAATAACAGGGCTAAGGCATTTTAAACATTAAACAAAACAACTTTAAGCCCAATCAGCTTTGAAGAATACCGAAATTAAAACCAGCGGATATATTGCTTTAGCTACCACCAGTTTATTGTGGGGTACTACCTGGGTAGCCAGCAAAATAGCTGTGTCTCAAATGCCCGCTTTTCAAATGGCTTCCATCCGCCAATTTCTTGGTGGCATCAGCTTGTTGGCTTTCTTTTTATTGTATAAAAAATTACCGCTTCCTACTGCAAAACAATTTGCATTATTGCTCGTAATGTCGTTGCTGATGTTTGTTGGCGCCAATGGATTAAGTACCTGGAGTCTTCAATATATTTCCACCGGTTTAAGTTCGTTAATAGGCGCCCTCTACCCCTTGAGTGTGGTGTTAATTGAAATGATCTTTTTTAAAAACCGCAATGTAACCGTACTCACTTTTATTGGTTTGCTGTTGGGTATTGGCGGCGTTGGTATTGTGTTTTATGAAAATGCTTTTCAGCATCATCCTCCCGGATTTATTTTTGGTGTAATGCTTTCCCTCGCCGCCATGTTATCCTGGAGTATCGGCACCATCGTTATTGCCCGCAATGCCATTAAAATAAATCCATACTATGCCACCGGCTGGCAAATGCTTATCAGTGCAGGCATTTTAATCATCATCGCATTTTTTTCGCATCCGCTAATGCCGCTGCAACAAATACCTGCCAAAGGCTGGGCTGCCATTGCATATTTGGTGATTGCGGGTTCTGTAGTTGCCTTTGCAGCTTTTGTATATTCCATGAAAAAATTACCTGCCGCCCTGTTTTCTTTGTATGCTTATTTTAACCCCATGGTAGCAATGATTGTAGCCGGACTGCTGTTAAATGAACCACTTACCATGAATATTTTTTGGGGTGCAGTTGTTACATTAATTGGCGTGTATTTAGTAAACTACAGCGTAAAAAGAAACAGCAGAAAGCTGATGAAAGAAGAGCTGGAATAAAGACGTTTTAGTTTTTTTGAGCCAGGGTTTGGTAATACTATTTAGCTGTGGTGGCGTCGCAGCCGATAGCTATCGGCTCTTGTACATTTTGTTTTTATTCAGCAAACTAATCTTGTCTATTTACTGTTTCAATTTATAATTCTACATTTCCATTAATCATAAAATTTTCATCGCTATCGCCAATTAAGTTCAACAAGACAACGCTCTATTATAAAAGTAGTACAAAAAGATTTGTTGCCTGCATACCTTTGTTACAGCGTAAGTATTAAAAAAGTGAATTTTTTAATACTATCTTTATTTCTTAACAATTAATATGACGGCAAGCAAAAATATAATAGACCTACAAAAAGAATTGCTTATTCAGGTTGCAGGAAAGGAAGAAGAATCCCATACAATTAGTTGGGAATTGTTGCGCAAACTTGGTGATAATATTCAAAAGCTTATTGACACATTGGTAAAATCCTCAACTGAAGAAGGTATATCGATCGAATATACAAAATTAGTTTTTGTTGGTTTCTTCCCGGGTTCGGCAGTTCCAGCTTGGAAATTAGACGATGAACCTAATTTGCTTTTCCCAATTAAAAAAGGTGTAAAATCTTTAAATAATGATTTTAATTTTATTCTTCATTCAATTGTTGAAGGCAACTTTCGACAAATAGCAGACAAATACAATGAGCCACTAGTTAAGAATGAAGTAATAAATGCAGTTTATGATTTTAGCAATTCTGTTGGAACAAAACCATTTACAATTGTTAAACGTGACAGCAAGGATATAACAAAGTTTAAACCTTTAGGTAAACTTAGAAAAATGACTATTAAGCAAAAAGATTTACTTACAGTTAAAACCGTCAGAGCAAACGTAAGTATTGAAAAAGATTCTGTAGAAGCAGTTGGGAAATTTATCATAATTAGGACTGCTAAAGGTGGGACTTCAAAAAAATTATCACACCTTTACACTCAAAAAGAAGCTGTTTTGTCATTGACATTTGATTCCATAGAAACCGATAAAAGATTTTACCAACTAAAAGGAAAATTGAGTTTTGAAATTACTAACGATGACAAAAAATCTATAGTAGTCGAAAATCAATTATTAGACATTTATGCCCAAGGCTCGACAATGTTAGAAGCAGAGCAAGATATATTTGAGCAGTTTGATTACACTTACAGAAGACTAACAGAAATTGATGATAAGAAATTAAGTCGTCATCTGTTGGATGCAAAAAAATATATCACCCTAATAGTTGACAAAATAAAAGAGAAATAGATGGCTTCATTAAACGGGAAGAATACAAACAAAAATTTATTAAAAAAAGGTTTTGCAAAGTATAATAACGACCATAATTTTTTTGAATTTTGGCATAAAGGAATGTTAATCACAAGGACAAAGACCAGTCACAATAGCCAAGACATTACAGATGGATTAATAAGCGCTATGAGCAAACAATGTAAAGTAAGCAAAGACTTTTTCAAAAAATTTGCAAAGTGCGAAAAATCACAAGATGATTATATTTCCGAATTAATAACAAATGGAATACTTGAAAATGATAAAAATTAGTTTGTTTTTTCAAAGGATTTTTTGAAAAGGCCAACATTGAGTTTGGCAAAAATTGGTAGGAGAAAGTTACAAATGGATTTCAGACACTTCTTTGAACTTAATTGCGGGTTGTCATAAACTCTTCATACGCCTCCTTCCAGCCTTCAAACATTTTATCATTTCCCACAAAATGATTGTGCCATATTGAAATGAATTCGCCATTCACTTTTTTACAAACATCATAATAGTATTTCATTTCTTCCAATGCCTGTACAGTAGTAAAATGTTGCTCGTAAAATGAGTTAGCTTCCATAAAGCAAAAAGGATGAATCCGCAAAGTGGTTTCCTGTCCTGTTTGTAAATTGTACCAGTAAAAGGAACTTGCAACTGAAGCCCTAAAACCATTGATACTGCCATATCCCATGGAATAATCATCCGTAATACCTGCATCAATCAACCGCTGATAACCCTTTGGTAAATTGAATCGTATAAAATGTTGACGGGATGCAGTGATGGGTTTACCGGCAATTGCTTCCAATGACTTTCTCTCTCTCATTAAAACCTTTTCATCGTCACCACTTTGCCAGCTTGGGTGTAGCCCTATCACAGATTTTTTAGAATGAGTTTGTATCAATACCTGCATCGCAGGGTGATGAGGCAAAATATTTTTATCATACAAACCATTCTTCTCAGCCACTAAAAAAAAGTAGATTGGCTGAACGTTTTGATGAGTGGCATGCAACTGCTGCAGCCATTCATAAGTATCAAATGGATCCTGCTCAAGGCCCAATAATACTTTTATTCTTGCTGTTGAAGGTTGCCTAAAAAATCCGCCGGCATTGCGCAAAAACCCTTTGTGCTTAAAGGAATAGGCTATGTCGATATCATAGGTTGGGAGGAAGCGGAATGGTGAATGGTGAATGGTGAATGGTGAATATTGAATCGTGAATGAAGCTAATTTATCCTTGATGGTTTTTACCAAATCTTCAGCCCAGATATTTATCAACGGCTGCTGTAAAAATCCTTCTTTAAACGCCAGGGAATTTTCATGCGCATAGCGGCCATAAATATCCTTTGTGTGTGGCAGGTATTCTTCATACCGGCTGAGTAAATAAAAAGTGGCAGCAAAAATATCAAACGGAAAATCTCCGAAAGTAGTTTTAAAAAATGCTTTGTTTCCGTTATTCTCAAAACATTCAACCTGTTGATTTGAAATGTCGGTCTGCTGAAGTAAACCATGTGGCTGTATAGTAATGGCCTCACTAGAATGAGTTAAGTTGCTGTAATTAATTTTTACTGCTTCCGCCTGTGAAAACCTTTCTTCATCAGTTGTGAGCTCATACACACAACCCATCAGCTCTTTAAAAATAAAAGAACAGGTATATTGGAGCCTTGCAGTAATTAAAGGTGAATAGATAATCAGCATGAATGCACAAATTAAAAAATTAGCACTAAGGTTACCGAAGAATTTTAAACTCTATCATCACTGGTTCAAAAATCAGTAATAAATCTTTCCTGATCAGCTACGCCCACCCACCTCCCTACTGACTAACACACTACAATGCAGAACCACTTACTGTGCACAAACCAATAATAAAAACTTAAATTAGTGGCTCAATCAATTGCAAGACATTAGTTAAAAGTAAAAATGCCCCAATCACAAAACATAGAATATAAAAGTAGTTGGAGAGACGAATACCTAAAATGCCTGCCCGATACAGGAGGGGATATGTGGTTTTGCTAATGCCAATGGCGGCAGCATTTTTATTGGCAAAAACGATGCAGGAAATATTGTTGGCGTAACAGATGCTAAAAAAATATTAGAAGAAATACCCAACAAAGTGAGAGATACTTTGGGCATTTTGGTAGATGTGAATTTACATACGACTGCACAAGGCGATTTTATTGAAATAATAGTTGAAGGCTATCCCTATCCAGTAAATTACAAAGGACAATATCATTATAGAAGTGGCAGTACCAAACAGGAATTAAAGGGAGCAGCATTAGATAAATTTCTTTTACAGAAAAAGGTAAACGTTGGGATGCTGTTCCTGTTCCCAATATTACTTCAACAGATTTAAAGCAAGAAACATTTGAATTTTTCCATAAACGGGCAATCAAAAGCCAACGCATAGAAGAAGACATTTTAACGGACACAAACGAAGATCTTTTTGAAAACCTGCAACTCAAGGAGAATGATTTTTTAAAACGGGCGGCTATCCTTTTGTTTCATGCTGAACCAGAAAAATTTGTAACAGGTGCATATATCAAAATCGGATATTTTGAAACAGACGATGATTTGAGATTTCAAAACGAAGTGCATGGAAATCTATTTGAGCAAATTGAAAAAACAATGGACTTATTGTTTACAAAATCCATTAAAGCTGAAATCAGTTACGAAGGCATCAACAGAATAGAGCAATATGAATATCCAAGAGATGCTGTTAGAGAAGCATTGCTGAACGCCATTGCACATAAAGATTATTCTGGTGGCACTCCAATTCAAATAAGTGTTTATAGCGACAAAATTATTTTTTGGAACGAAGGACAGTTACCTGAAAACTGGACAATTGAAAATTTATTAATCAAACACCCTTCCAAAGCATACAATCCTGATATTGCCAATGCACTTTTCAGAAGTGGTTATATTGAATCGTGGGGACGGGGAACTTTAAAAATAATAAGAGAATGTGAATTGGCTGGTCTTCCAAAGCCAATTTACTTTTATGATATGTCGGGCTTTTTTGTGGAGTTTAGAAAAGATATTTAAAATGAAGAATATTTAAAAGAATTGCAATTGAATGAAAGACAGTTAGATGCCCTTTTATTCTTTAAAGCTAATGGAGAAATAGTTACTTCACTGTATAAGAATAGGTATAATATTACCGACCGAACAGCAAGAAGAGATTTGATAGAACTGGCAGAAAAGAATATTCTTTCACGACAAGGAGAAAATAAATCATCAAGATACGTTTACCGATAAATGTCCGATAAAACGTATGAATGTCCGATAAATGTCCGATAAACTTATTCTAAAGGAAAGATTAATAATATCGATTGTCAGCAAATAAATACTACATCTTCAAGAACGGCTGCTAGGGATTTGGAGGCACTTATTAATAAAGACATTTTCAGAAGAAAAGGGCAACAAAAGGGGCTTTCTACGAATTAGTTGATGGCGTAAATGGCGTATAAATGGCGTAATAATTATTACGCTTATTGCATAGCAAGGGTACTGACAGAATCTATTTAAAAATTAAAAATTCTTAAAAGAACTGGTGATATTCGAGCAGGAACGAACTAT
>JBBQEA010000137.1:0-14168 GCA_038320245.1 Chitinophagales bacterium
TAAAGTCATTTTTTCGTCTTTGTTTAAAATGGCTCAGCAATTTAGATAAACAGACAAATTACAAGCCATTAATATCTGCAATAAAATTTTGCAACAACGTTCCTAATTTATGTCAGTAAACTCACTTAATATATCAAATACAACAGGCATCCAGTTAACAAAGGATGCCTGTATTGTAATTATCCGTACAGAATGGAATGCCACAGTACTCGATGCGTTGGAAGCCGGTTGCATAAGGGTTTTAAAGGAACACGAAGTTTCTTATAAAATAATATCAGTACCAGGTGCATTTGAAATTCCCTTTGCAACCAAAGCCTATTGGGAAGCGCATAAATATAAAGAGGATAAGCCACATGCATTTATTGCATTAGCTTGTGTAATAAGGGGCGATACGCCTCACTTTGATTATGTATGCAAGGCAGTTACTGATGGGGTGTTGCAGTTAAACCTACTTTTACCGGTACCAACTATTTTCGGTGTTCTTACTGTAGATAATCAGGAGCAGGCAGATGAAAGAATTGGCGGAAAGCACGGCCATAAAGGGGAAGAAGCAGCTATCACCGCACTAAAAATGATCACCTTAAAGCAAAGTTTTTCTCCAAAACAATAAAGGCTTTAAATATCCTGCTGCCAAAATATTTATTAATAGTAACGGTAACAGCAACAATTAGAAATACTACATTTAATTAATTCATAAATGCCCTTTAATGGGCAAGGGGCATGAGAGTACAAATATTTATACCTTGTTTTATTGATCAACTGTATCCACAAACAGCCTTTAATATGGTGAAAGTGCTGGAGAAAGCCTGCTGTGAAGTAATCTACAATACCAATCAAACCTGTTGCGGACAACCTGCGTTTAATGCCGGTTTTTGGGATGAAGCAAGAGAAGTTTGTACCAAGTTTATAAAAGATTTCGACAATGCAGATTACATCGTTTGTCCAAGCGCAAGTTGTGTGGGATTTGTGAAAAATTATTATGGCAAATTATTCGATAACTCTTCCTACCACAACCAGGTAAAGGATTTAAGTAACCGGATTTTTGAGTTTACAGAATTCCTTACTGATGTTTTACACATTGAAAATTACGGAGCCGAGTTAAATGCCACTGCAACGTATCATGATAGTTGCGCTGCTTTACGGGAGTGTAAAATAAAAGATGCTCCACGTAAATTGCTTTCACAGGTAAAAGGGTTGCAATTGGTAGAGATGGACGAAGTGGAAACCTGCTGCGGTTTTGGTGGTTCGTTTGCCGTTAAATATGAAGGTATTTCCATTGGAATGGCAGACCAAAAAGTAAAAAATGCCCAGGCAACAAAGGCTGAATATATTATATCTACCGATTTAAGTTGCCTGATGCACCTGGATGGTTATATCAAAAAAAATGACCTTTCCATAAAGACTATGCACATTGCCGATGTATTGGTAAGTGGCTGGGTAGATTAAATGGCAAATAGCCTCTTTCCATTAAAATATGTTTTTAACCTGTTATACTGTTCCTAATCCCATTACATTTTTTAATTTAGGGATTCAATAAAAAGAATTTAATTGCTTCTGTAATTAAATTGAACATTTTGTTACTAACCATTGTATTCATTCATATTAAACCAAATCAAAAAAAAATACCAACATGAAAAAATTATTGTTACACTCGTTTGTTTTGCTGGCCTTTGTATGTACAAGTTTTGCTGTAAAAGCACAAACTGCTGATGAAGTAATTGATAAGTACATTACAGCAATAGGTGGTAAAGAAAAATGGAAGCAAATTAAATCCATGAAAGTGGAAGGGCAGGTGGAAGTACAAGGATTGGAAATTCCTTTTGTAGTGCAATCAGTTAACGATAAAGGCACCAGGATGGACGCTGAATTTCAGGGAACTAAATTCATTGATATCACAACGCCTGCAGCTGGATGGTCACAAAATCCAATGGCTGGAAAAGCTACACTGCAACCATTAACTGCAGACGAATTGAAGGAGAAATTAGACGAATTGGATATTCAGGGTGCATTTGTAGATTACAAGGAAAAAGGAAGTACAGTTGAATCTTTGGGTAAAGATGAAGAAGATGGTAATGAGTATTTTAAAATCAAGCTTACTACTAAAAATCAAAATGAAACTGTTTACTTTTTTGATTTAAAAACCAATCTTATTTATAAGCAGGAATCTACCACCAAACAACAGGGGCAGGATATAAAAGTTACGATTAAGCATTTCGATTACCAGGATACAGGTTTCGGCGTTAAAATGCCTTTCAAGTTAGATCAGGGTGGCATGATGCTGGTTACAAAAAAAGTATCAACCAATGTACCTGTTGACGAAACTATTTTCAGCGCAAAATAATTATACATATTTATCTGAAAAATCTTACTCATAAAACCTGGATGGTTGGGTAAGATTTTTTTTTGCATAAAGCATTCGTTTCAATCAGTTTTACAATTAAAAATCCCGGTAATTCATTAAAGCCAATTCTTACTAAATATTATTGTATGATAAAAAAGATTACGCTTGCCTGTATGGCCTGTTTATACATCGCCAGCATTGTTGCACAAACATCTATTAATTCGTCCTATTTTCAAACTCTTGGTGCAAGGGCCTTGGGCCCATCTACCATGAGTGGCCGTATCAGTGCTATAGAAGGGATGGCAGCAGGCGATCAGCTTACGTTGTATGTGGGCACAGCAGGTGGTGGCATCTGGAAAAGTCAGAATGCTGGCATTTCTTTTTCCCCGGTATTTGATAAATATTGTCAGAGTATTGGTGCATTGGCAATTGAAAAAAACAATGCAAAAGTCGTGTACGCCGGTACCGGCGAAAGCAACATGCGCAATACTGTATCCATCGGCGATGGCATGTATAAAACAACCGACGGAGGTGCTAACTGGCAAAAGATTGGGTTAGATAGTACCGAGCACATCAGTAAAATTTTATTTGATCCTACAGATAGCAAAACATTATTTGTAGCCGTGCCGGGTCCATTATGGAGCAGCAGTCCGCACAGGGGTTTGTATAAAACAACTGATGCTGGCAAAACATGGAAAAAGATATTATTTGTGAACAATGAAACAGGCTGTGCCGATATCGCCATTAATCCATCTAATCCTAAAATAATGCTGGCCAGTTTCTGGCAATTCAAGCGCAAGCCGTATTCGTTTGCGTCGGGTGGCCCTGGCAGTGCATTGTATAAAAGTATTGATGGCGGAGAAACCTGGAATAAAGTAACCAAGGGTATTCCGGACGGGGAGGTTGGCAGGATGGTGGTTACCATCAACCCATCGAAGCCCCAGGAAGTGTTGGCAATTATTGAAGCAAAAGTGCCTGGTTTATTTATCTCAAAAGATGAAGGCAGCAGCTGGGAAAAATTGGCGGCTACAGAGAACATTACAGCACGCCCTTTCTATTTTAGCACGTTGGTATTTGATCCCAAAGATCCTAAAAAAGTATACCGCCCGGCCTATGATTTTCAGTATTCAAATGATGGTGGTTATTCCTGGAGCAATACTATTATCGGAGGTGTAGCGCCTCATGCCGATCATCATGCACTGTGGATTAATCCGGCTAATACAGATATGATGTACCTCGGTACAGATGGCGGTGTTTATCTTACCATGAACAAAGGGGTTTCCTGGCAATTTTTAAATAATTTACCCGTAGGTCAGTTTTATCATGTAGCAACAGATAACGAGAAAATTTACAATGTATACGGCGGTTTGCAGGATAATGGAAGCTGGATGGCGCCTAACTCTTCGGCAGGTGGCGTAAGCAGCGCAGATTGGCAGGATATTAACGGTGGCGATGGTTTTTGGGTGCAGCCCAGTCCGCTAAATTCTAAAATAGTTTTCGCTGAATCTCAGGGTGGCAATGCCAACCGCATTGATCTAACTACCGGATTACCTTCATCCATCAAACCACAAAAAGTTGCTGGTGATGACGATCATCGTTTTCATTGGAACACACCGATTGTTACCGGACTTTCTACAAAAAAATCTGCAGCCGGAAAACCCGTGTTCAACCTGTACATGGCAAACCAGTACTTGTACAAATCAACGGATGAAGGCAGAAACTGGCAACGCATTTCACCCGACTTAACCACCAACGATAAAGCCAAGCAAAAAACAGAAGAGAGTGGGGGCATCACGGGTGATAATACAAGTGCAGAAAATCATTGCACCATTTATACGATAACACAGCAGACAGGCAACGAAAACATCATTTGGGTAGGTACCGACGATGGTAACCTGCAGGTAACTACCGATGGCGGAAAAACCTGGACCAACAAAGCCCCGGAAGTATGGAAGGCCGGTATTCCAAAAGCTGCATGGGTTAGTTGTATTGAACTTTCCAGTGTGAATCCGAAAAGAATGTATGCCAGTTTCGACAACCATATGTATGGCGATCATGCAACTTATTTTGCTGTAAGTAATGATGCAGGTAATACCTGGAAACGCATCACTTCTCCCGAATTTACCGGCTTTGCACATGTGATAAGAGAAGATATAAAAAATGAAAAATTATTATTTGCCGGTACCGAAATGGGCTTGTTTATTTCAATTGATGGAGGAGCCAACTGGATGAGAAGCAAATACCAGGAAATGCCCTGGTACAACCTGGTTAGAGATATCAAAATTCAGCCACAAACCGGTGACCTTTTAATTGCTTCGCATGGCCGGGGTATTTATATTGTGGATGATTTGCAGCCATTAAGAGAGCTGGTAAAATCAGATATAAATGCAGACGTGATTCTTTATCCTGTTAATGATTTTATATATGATTATTCACCACAGTTACCTGCAACAGGAAGCAATATTGATGGTTATACAGCAGGCAACAAGGCAATACTACCTGCTATCAATTACTACCTGAAACAGCGAAGTGAATCATCAATAAAAATAGAAATTTATGATGCAGCCAATAAAAAAATAAAAGACATCAACGGCACAGCAATTAAGGGCTTGAATAAAGTGTATTGGCCTTTTAATATTAATCCGCCCAAAGTAGCCAAAGGGGGTTTTGTAGCGGGTTCCAGCGTTTTATTTTCAGGCTTTACTGCACCAAGAGTACCTGTTGGAAAATATAAAGTTGTTTTGCTGGCTGGCGGTAAAAAGTATGAGCAGTTAATTAATATTAAACCTAATGATGCAAAAGGGTTCAGTGCTAAAAGTATTGATAAATTGTACCAGCAAGCCATGCGTTTGTACAATGTGCATGAAAAGCTTGCTGTGCTGGTAGATACAATGGATAAGACCATTGCAACCCTTACTAAAATTGACAACAAAACAGCTGCAAACCAGACTGCTCTTGCAGCAATTGAGAGCATGCGGAAAGAAATATTAGAACTAGAACGTAAAACTATTTTCTTTGATGAATTTAAATACCGTCGCCGCCTGAGTGATTTATACCTGGAAGTAGCTACCTCCCTGGAACCTCTATCAGCCAGCAAAGAAGGCAGTATTGATTTATTGGAAAAAGAATTTATGGTATTTTATAATCAGTTTTATGGTATCCTTAAAAAGAATGGGTAAATCAATTTGAAGCAATCATTCTAAAGACTACTTTTTATTTGTTACCGATTCAAAAAAGGTAATGGGGCAAAAAATGGTTGGTAAAATTGGCTGTAAGTTTTTGCTGTAAATAGTTTGGTTAAAGTTTATTGACAGTTGTTTCAACATACTTTAATCTGGCCCTTTACAATAATGTGTTACACCCACATCTGCCAACCATTTTTTTGTAAGAAAAAGAGGACAAAATAAAAATGAATAACGGACAGCGAATGATGAAATAATTCATCCATTTCTACATTCATTATTCCATGTTCCATATTCGATATTCTAGTACCGCATCGTTACGGTATGACATTGCATCATGCGATGAAAAAAACGGCTAGAATAAAATAAATTGAGAATTTATTTCTGGCTATCTCTCCATTCATATACCCAGGTACTTTGAATCATTTCCAGGTGGCCTTCGTTGCTATCTTCCGCCTTGCCTTCAAAATTAGGGATTTCCAAAACCCATTTTAATAAGTCGGTAAAACGGATACGGTAAATTTTACCTTCATTAAAATCATCGCCAAAACGTTCGTACAATTTCATGGCAATGTCTTCGTAATCTCTCCAGTTAATGGGTGGTTCAAACATAAAAAATAATTTGCTGATATGCAGATTAGCGGATCGCTAATTCAATAAAATTAAAGATTCTTTAAAATTTATATGTACCTGTAAAGAGCGTCTCAGCAACTTACAAATGGATTGTTATGTAGGTTCTTCCTCTAAACTGTCTAATCCACTAAACTGTCTAAACTACTAAACCTTTCTGATTGGATGACCTAAACACAACAAAATTCCTAACCTATTAATAAGTCCTTCATCACACTGATTCCTATTCTCCCAAAAATTGTGATTGATCGGGTAGCGTAACTACAATGGAACCGCTGCCAGGCTGCAAAACACATTGACAGCCCAACCTGCTGTTTAACCTTGGACTTACGGCTCTGTCAATAAAATCCTCTTCCCTGTCTGATAATTCTTCTAAAAAATCATCCCCCTGTTCTACATAAACATGGCAGGTGCTGCAGGCGCAAACGCCGCCGCAATTGTGGTGTAAATTAATGTCGTTTTTTAAGGCCACTTCCAGCAATGATTGCCCATCTTCTACATTGTTAAATGTAATAGGTTCTAATCCTTTCTGTTCAAATTTGTAAGTGATATTATACATGATATTCAAGTTCGGCTGCAAACCTACTATAGAAATACCAATTTTTTAAAAATTGAAAGCTATATCCTGCGAATTATCGGTATTCGTAACAGTGATCATTTTGAAAATCAGTTCTTTTTTTTATTCAGCTAATAAAATTTGTATTTGATTTATTAATCGGTTACTTTCCCATTTCTTTTATTAAAAATATATTTGCTATATGAAAAATAACAACTTCCGGATAGTATTATTGGTGCAGGCCCTTGCCGTCATTTTGCTGTATGCCTGTAATAATCAAACACAAACTGGCAAGGAAACTACAGTAGTTAAATCAACCGATAGCCCTGTTGTTATTAAAGAGAAGCCAACCGAAGCAGCCGTGCCAACCAACCGGCCGCCGATTATTAATATTACCGATACACTATCCGTAAAGCGCCTGGTACTTTGTATGAAGGACAGCGCCGCTACCTATGACAGAATTAGTGTAAAACTAGGTGAGATTTACGCTGTAAAGCTGGCTACTATCATCAAAAAAAATAGCCTCAAAGTAACTGGTCAGCCAATGGCATGGTATAAAGCAAGGAAGGCTCCTTACTTTTTTGAAGCAGGTATTCCGGTTGATAAGCGACCACGAAAATTACCTGCCAATGCATTCATTAAAGAGATAGGTGTTGACAGTGTGGTAGTGGCCCATTTTTACGGCAGTTACGATTTACTGCCACAGGCCTACGAGGCATTAACAGATATTATCAAAGACCGCAAGCGGACGTTAAAGAGCAAGCCTTACGAGATATATACAGATGATCCTATGGATAAACAGGGCAAGTTAAAAGATCCTTATAAAGTGCAGACGGACGTGGTATTTCCATGGAGGTAGCCCCCATCCCCTAAAGGGGAGTTATTTGAAGTTTCTGCTTTTTTTACATGCGATAGTATAATGGCTGGCGAGACTGCCTCGTGTATCCCAATCCAATCCTATAGGGTTGCTTTATCTCCATATCCATTAAATACAAATACGCTTCCTAAGAAAGTATAAAAAAAAACTGTGCAGGTGGTAGATATAATGTTTAGTAAAGAGATGAAGCACCCCTCTGTTCCCTTTTTGGGAATGAGAATGAGGATGAGGTCGCTCTTTATTAATGTTCAATAAAATACAACTGTAAATGTGGTAGATATAATATTTAGTAAAGAGATAAAGCACCGCTCCTTTACCTTTGGGGAAGGAGAAGGGGGATTGGGCAGCTCGCCATTAAAGTACAATAAAGAATAACTGTAAATGTGGTAGATATAATGTTTAGTAAAGAGATAAAGCACCGCTTCTTTCCCTTTGGGGAAGGAGAAGGAGGATGGGGCTGCTCCTCATCCATTCATAATACTATCCGTCATTTTTAAATAGATACTTTTAAGTTTAGGGTGGGCTGTCAGCAAACGTAGGTGTTTATCCAAAGTAGAGATATCTTTACGGATGGCAGGGCCTGTCTGCATTTGGTTTGGTGGAAAATGTTGCAGCCGGCTAGCGGCTGTTTCTATTAAGGGATACAATAAGTTAAAAGGAACATTTCCAATTTTGCAATATTCAGCTGCCAATGCGTATAAATGATTGGTAAAATTATTTACTACTACTGCAGCCACATGTAGCTTAAACCGGTCGTTTTCTGTAGTTACCGAAACATTGGGAGAAATACTTTCGGCGAAAGTTACCAGCGTTTGCGTCGTTGTTTCATTGTTCCCCTCTACCAGCAAGGGGATCATCGCTGGTTTTTCTGTAAGCTCTTTTCTTAAACTCTGTAAGGGATACAACACGCCGTATTGCTGCGAAATATCCTTCAGCACATCTTTAGAAATGGCTCCGGCAGTGTGTACAATAAGTTTGTTGCCCAGCTGTATTTTTTCCGGTAAATCATTCAATGCAGCATCAGACATGGCCACCAGATACAAATCGGCCGATTGGTCAATGTGTGTAAAATCACTCGTATGAGTACAACCCAGTTCATCTGCCAATGCTGCAACAGTAGCTTTATTTCGGCTGATTACCTGTACAATTTCATGATTGGCCTCTTTAATTAACCTGCCTAAAACGGTTGCAACATTTCCTGCACCAATGATTAATACCCTCATCTTACTATATTTGTTTTAATGAAAATAAAACAAAAATTCGCAATTCAATATATCCGGGCAAAATTTAAAGTGCTGGCACTGGTTTCCAATCGTAAAGCGGCAGAAAAAGCGTTTGAATTATTTTGTACGCCGCTGGAAAAAAGCAAAAAGCCTGCACCAAGCGTTTTTTCTTTGGCAAAATCGTTGAAGTTTACATTAAACGGGCATACAGTCAAAGGCTATTGCTGGAACAAGGGCCAAACAAAAAAAGTCCTGATACTGCACGGCTTTAGTTCATCAGCCTATAATTTTCAATCCTATGTTTTACCACTGGTAGAAAAAGGATACGAAGTGCTGGCATTTGATGCACCCGCCCACGGTAATAGTGGCGGTAAAACCATTAACGTGGTACAATATCGGGAAATGATAGATTTGATTATAAAAGAACATGGACCCATTGACAGTTTTATATCCCATTCATTTGGAGGGATTGCTATTTGCCTTGCCATGGAAAAAGTGGTTCATGATGAGCATACAAAAATTGTTTTGATAGCACCGGCTACAGAAACCACATCAGCAATTGATGCAGCTTTTACCATGTTGCAAATAAAAAAGCAGGCAATAAGGCAGGAGTTTGATAGCATAATTATTGAGCGAAGTGGCCATGCGCCCAAATGGTTTTCTATCAGGAGGGCCATGAAGCAAATAAAAGCAACAGTGCTATGGATACATGATGACGGCGATACGGTTACACCATTAAAAGATGCTTTAAAGGTAAGAGATGACAAACATCCCAACGTTGAATTTGTAATAACCAGCGGCCTGGGTCATCGAAATATTTACAGAAGTTCCTCTGTAAAGAAGAAGATTTTTGAGTTCTTGTAACCATCAATTTTTCAATGTGCGTTTATCTTTTTATAGTTTTTTTTATTCAGTGTAAAATATCAAATAGTACAAAATCATTCAGATAAATATATCAGCACTTTCATAACTGATCCCTAATTATAAATGCTGTGTTCCAGCAAAAAAAATGTTCTTTTTTCAATTTTAAACTAATATTGTGCCGCTGTAGCTGCCTTGCTAGTGATTTAAATTAGCATGATAGCGGGCAGAAACGTAAGCAGATTGTTATATTGATCAGCCATTGAATCAGGAGCTTCAAAATAACGCTGCTATTGGTTTCCAAAGAAAACAACAAGAAATTATGGCTAAAAATTTATTGATAGTAGAAAGTCCTGCGAAAGCAAAAACCATTGAAGGTATTTTAGGAAAAGATTTTGAAGTAAAGAGTTGTTTTGGACATATCCGTGACCTTGAAAAGAATGATATGGGCATTGATATAAAAAATAATTTTTTGCCCAAATACATCATTTCGCCCGACAAAACGAAAGTGGTGAATGAATTAAAAGCATTGGCAAAAAAAAGCGGTGAAGTATGGCTTGCATCGGATGAAGACCGGGAGGGAGAAAGCATCAGTTGGCATTTGGCCGAGGTATTAAAACTCGATCCCAAAACTACCAAGCGAATTGTGTTTCATGAAATCACCAAACCAGCAATTGAAAGGGCTGTAAAAAATCCACGTACCATTAATATGGACCTGGTAAATGCACAGCAGGCACGCCGGGTATTAGACAGACTAGTTGGTTTTGAATTAAGTCCCGTACTGTGGCGTAAAATAGGAAAAGGCAGTTTGAGTGCAGGCAGGGTACAAAGCGTTGCCGTAAAATTAATTGTAGAAAGAGAAAGAGAAATCAACCAGTTTAACCAGGTTGCCAGTTTTAAAATTGAAGCGTTATTAGCAGCTACCGATCTTAATGAGAGAGTGGTAACCTTTAAAGCAGATGGCAATAAATTTAATGAAGCAGCAGATGCCGAACAATTTTTACAAAGCTGCATCGGCGCTAAATATGCAGTAAAAGATATTCAGGTAAAGCCTGGAAAACGTACACCTGCTGCACCTTTCACAACATCTACCCTGCAACAGGAGGCCAGTCGTAAGTTAGGCTATGGCGTAAGCAAAACCATGTTGCTGGCGCAAAAATTATATGAAAGCGGTAAGATAACCTATATGCGTACCGATAGTGTGAGCCTGAGCGAAACAGCGATGGACGACATAAAAAAAGCCATTCAAAATAATTACGGCGATAACTATGTGCAGGTAAGAAAGTATAAAAATAAAAACGAAAGTGCGCAGGAAGCCCATGAAGCCATCAGGCCTACCTACATGCAAAACAATAGCATTGCGGATCCTGATACTTATAAATTATATGACCTGATCTGGAAGCGTACCATCGCAAGTCAGATGGCT
Organism: Chitinophagales bacterium; assembly: GCA_038320245.1. Lineage (GTDB taxonomy): Bacteria > Bacteroidota > Bacteroidia > Chitinophagales > Chitinophagaceae > Ferruginibacter. The sequence continues at coordinate 11,097 of JBBQEA010000137.1, forward strand.
GATGCGGTGTTGGAAAAAACGATTGCATCTATCAATATCAGCACCAACAATGCCAGCCTTACCGCCAGCGGAGAGGTGATAAAGTTTGATGGATTTTTAAAAGTATATACAGAGAGTACTGATGAAGACGAAGCCGAAAATGAGAATGAAGGCGAAAGCAGGCTACCTAATTTAACTGTTGGTCAGCCGCTTGATTTTAAACAAATGACGGCCACAGAAAAGTTTACCAGACCAGCTGCAAGATACACAGAAGCCTCGCTGGTAAAAAAGATGGAAGAGTTGGGTATTGGCAGACCAAGTACCTATGCACCTACTATTTCTACCATCATTAAAAGAACTTATGTAGAAAAGAAAGATAAGGATGATGTGAGAAGAAAATTCCGGGTATTGGAGTTAAAAAATGATACCATCACAAAAATTACCAGCGAAGAAAATACCGGCGCAGAAAAAGCCAAACTGTTTCCATCCGATTTAGGGTTGGTGGTTACAGACTTTTTAAGTCAGCATTTTACCAACGTAATGGACTATTCTTTTACAGCCAACATTGAAAAAGAATTTGATGAAATTGCCGATGGCAAATTAGTGTGGAATAAAATGGTATCGGATTTTTACAGTCCCTTTCATACAGGTGTAGAACATACATTGGAGAATGCAGACAGGGCAGTGGGAGAGCGCACTTTGGGCAACAGTGAAGATGGTAAACCGATCATTGCCAGGATGGGTCGCTATGGCCCGATGGTGCAGATAGGAACGCAGGAAGGCGAAGAAAAGCCACGCTATGCCAAACTAAAAGCCAATCAAAGTATTGAAACCATCACGCTGGAAGAAGCGGTGGAATTGTTTAAACTGCCGCTGGTATTGGGCGAATACGAAGGGCAGGAAATAGCGGTAAACATTGGTCGCTTTGGACCATATGTAAAGTATGGTGAGCAATTTATATCGTTGCCCAAGGGCGAGGATTTATTTTCGGTTGATTTAAACCGTGCCGTTGAAGTAATCAACGCCAAGCAAGTAGAAGATGCCCCCATTGGCGTTTACGAAGAAAAACCCATCACCAAAGGCAAGGGGAGATTTGGACCGTTTATTAAATGGAACGATATGTTCATCAACATACCCCGTGCTTATAATTTTGATATTCTTACCCAACAAGATTGCAATGAGCTGATAGAAAAAAAGATTGAGAAAGAAGGCAACCGTTACATACAGCAATGGACAGCCGAAAAAATTGCATTGGAAAACGGACGATGGGGCCCCTTTATCCGTTGGGGTAAAAAAATGCTGAAACTACATTCCAAAGCAGATAAAACAAAATACACACCGGAAGAGTTAGCCGTCATCGATATAGAAGAAATTAAAAAGATGATAGTAGCCCAGGAACCCGGTGCATTCGATAAAAAAGCCCCTGCAAAAAAAGCGGCTGCTAAAAAAGCAACTACTAAAAAAGCAGGTGCCAAAAGATAAATTTTTACAAATTCCTTTTTATAAAATATCCCTGGCAGCGAACTTTTCAGCAGCAGCCAGGGATTTCTTTTTCCTTTTATTTAATCCGGTTTTCTTGTGGAATTATTTTGATACTTTTCACTAGTTACAAGTTGGTAAACCAGCCGGGAAAGAACTGCTGTATACATTATTTTGCCAGCAATTATTATTACCCGATCCGTCCCATAACAAATCCGCAGCCGGCAGCGGTAAACCCACGGGTGCAGCGGAGCCATTGTTTGTTACTTTATTTTTAATGATTCTAACTCCATCAGGATTGGGTTCAATATCTGTAATTGCTTCCGGAGGAATACCGGCAAGTGAAGCTAGAACAAGCGTACTTACTGTAGCAATACCAACAAAATTATTGTTTCTGATAGTATTTTTTTCAATAGTGGTATTATCTGTACCTACCAATAAAACGCCTGATCCGCTGGGGATATAAACTTCAAAGCCGCCACCCGGAGGTGCAAAATTTACATGATTGTTATCGTGTATATTGTTGTTGGACACTTCAATATCTGTAGAAGTTTTAATGGTAAGACCCGGTAGTAAAAATACCAACAGGCCAGCTGCATTATCATACGATTCATTCCACCGGGCTATAACATTTGTACAGTTTTCTATTTCAAATCCGCTCACATTTGCGTAGGCCTCATTGTGTACTATTAGGATGTTTTCAGATTGTCCTACATAAATGCCGGTATCAGAACTACCCGTTGCGGAACAAAATTTTATTACGCCATGATTACAAAAGACCGGGAATAACCCATACTCTTTATTATCGATGGCTTTTACATTTTCTAACACAAAATTATCTACGCCGGTTAGTAATACACCATTGTCCAAAAAACCTTTAACAGTCACGTTTTTCAATACAAATCCGTCACCCTCAGTTGTTACATCAATACCATCCTCTTCTGTACCGGGATTTTCAATAATAATTTCCTTATGGCCATTACTCAGTCCGATAATTTGGATGCCTGCTTTATTAACCCGTATCGATTCTTTGTAAATGCCGGGCTCAACAATAATGGTTGTACCCCACGTGGCATTATTTACTGCGTCCTGTATAGAACCACCACTATGTACCCGCATGCTTTTTCCATTTCTTTCAAGCGCACTTATCTCTTTAGTAGCTGCATCTTCTTCAGGGGCTATTTCCTTTTTACAACTGAAGAAAACCAATGTTAATAAAACTACCAGCCAATAGTTGTTGCCGGCAAAAGAATTTGCCAGTGTTAGTTGCTGAAACTTTTTCATGATGACCTCCGTTTTTAATTTTTTTGAATGATTTGGTTTAAGTAAATACCATTTTACTTTTTAGTAATCATAACCTGTACAGTGTTTAATGCTTCGTGTGGCGGAGGAGGTTGTGTAACCGGAAAAAAAAGGAATCTTATTTGTAGAGCTATTTAACAATAAAGATAAAAATTATTTAAACAATATATTAATTATTTCAATTCATTAAACGGGACAGTTTTGATTCGCAGAAACGGCTGTTTTGATGGTTTTGTGCGCCCGCCAGGCAAGGGTCGGGACGCTATAAGCGGCCTGAACCGTAAAGAAGATCGGTTAAGGGTCGGGACGCTA
>JBBQEA010000138.1:0-14078 GCA_038320245.1 Chitinophagales bacterium
CAAATAGTAGAAGGTTACCCCACCAGTGCAGAAGCATTAAAATTTGCAGGGTTGGATTATACCGTAACTAAAAGAAAGCTGTTTACGTTTGATAACGAAAACGAAGCAGCCAATGAAGACATCGAAATAAAAATTCCTGAACTAGAAGTACCCAATTATTTCTCAACTATCCGTACAGATAATGAAACAGTGCTGGGCGTAGTAGGTAAGGATTATGAAGTGGTACAGAATATTGATGCTTTTAGTTTCTTCGATGCTATTGTTGGTGGTGATGGCATACAATACGAAACCGCCGGTGCATTGGGAAAAGGAGAAAGGATTTTTATTACTGCAAAGTTGCCCAACTATATCAAAGTGGGTAACGATGATTAGATTGAGCAGTATTTATTTTTAACTACTTCTCACGATGGTGGCGGCAGTATTACCGCAGCCTTTACTCCCGTGCGGATTGTCTGCAATAATAGTTTAAATGCAGCCCTTCACAATCATAGCAATGCCTTTAAAATAAGGCATACAGCCAATGCAAAAGAACGTTTGGAAGAAGCGCATAAATTAATGGGCATTACCAACCAATTAAGTACCCAACTGGAAGGCATTTTTAACCAATGGGCAAAGGTTAGAATTACAGACCCCGAATTAAAAAAGCTGATTCAAATGGCGTTGGTTCCTAACAAAGAAGTTTTGCAAAATATAAAGGCTGGTAAAGATGATGAATTATCCACCTGTTTTAAAAACATGACCGATACAGCTTTTGAATATGCTATGACCAATGAAACGCAACAATTAGAAACTACCAAAGGCAGTTTGTTTGGTGCTTACAATGCAGTAACTGGCTATTTTCAAAATGTGAGGACTTACAAGAATGAAGAAGCAAAACTGAAATCTTTATTGTTTGGTGGTACCGGACAACTGAGGACACAAAAAGCATTTCAACTTTGTGAGCGTTTTGCAAAGGTTGAGGTAATGGAATTTTACAATTAAGATTTTTAAGGGGCAAACAAAAGAGTTTGCCCCTTTTTTATCAAGACTTTTAAAGCCTGGAAACGAGCCACGCTTGAGGGCGTGGCTCGTTGGTAAGTGAGAAGCTCCTTGTACAATTTAAAATATTGAACCATTAATACAATTTAAATATTGGTTCATTTGTTATTTTAGCAAGCTGAAAATAATACCACCTATTATTTTTTTCTCTATTTTATAGATGTTTTGGTGTACATTGTCGATCCCTTAAATAATTCCATGAATCAAAACCCTAAACAACATCCACGTAATAAAACTGATGCCGATCTCAGCGGCCGTATGCGGTTTATACAAGCTATAAATCAATTCAATTTAATAAGTAGCGCCTCTCTAGTAATTAGTTTGAAAAAACTATTTAAATGCATAATAATCTCATACAATAACAAGAAGGAAGAGAATGTAACATTTAATGTAAGTAATTGCTTGATGCAACATTTCGTAGAACAAAGGAATTTTATTAGCTCTCCAAATACTCCAAAGAATGATTGACCCTACCAATAGCCGTTACCGGCACTTGGCTTTCAAAGAGGCAGGACCGTATCGTCGTTTTATTCAGGAAGAAGATAACCAATTGGAATCTGCAGGCTTTACATTTCCAGAATTAGATATTCCGGTACATGGGTCTTACGGTGCATTGCTCTTCACTAAACAATGGAAAACAAGGCGTGAGGAAATATTAAAAAGGGACTTGTATTCTTGTGTACTATGCAAAAACAAAAGCCAGTTACAAATTCACCACCGTCAATATCATTTTGTCGTTCAACTGAACCGATATAAACTTCCGTGGGAATATGACGATCATTTATTAGTTACCTTATGCCAAACCTGTCATTCGAAAGGGCACGGCAAATTTAAAGTACCAACTATAAACATTTAAAATAGTAAATATGGGATTATTTAATTTTTTTAACCGCAAAAGTCAGCCTTCAAATAACGAAAATTTGCTTGACAGTTCGACAGCAAAAGCAAGGCCGGAAATTCCGGAAGACCTGTTTATTGAAAAAGAAAAAATTCAGCCTGAGCCAACCAGTGGTGGCAATGGCATTGCTTCCGCAGATAATGGCATTAATGTCCTGTTTGCTTTTCTTGACAAGAACCATGAAGCCAAAGGCTACGATGATGCACTCGTAAACCCGGACAATACTCACCTTGAACAGAATATCGAAGCGTTGAAAAATGATTTGGAAAGAACAATCAGGAGAGTCAAAACATTCTACCAGGACTTTATCAGGACAATAAATTTTCATATCGCAAGTCGTGGTCGAAGTGGTATGGTAGATACCGTTGAGGAACTCACCGTCAAAAAAGAAACAGCAGAAAATCATATTACGCAGGTTTTAGAAATTGAAGAACAAGCTCAGCACAATAAAGGAGTTGGCCAGGGTATAATAATAAGCTACACCATGGGGTTTAGAAATGGACTAGCAGCAATTTCACATCACTCAATTTTGAGAAAAAATTTTTAAATCATTTTTATGAGAAATTGGTGGATTAGATTCGGTTGTTTTTTGACTGGTTATAATTTTAGAATTGTAATGAATTCCAGTGAGATGGCAGCTAAAGCTGTAAAGAAGTACACTGCAGCTATGGTGATAGTTTGTATTCTCTGGGCATTTGTAGGGTATGCTTTTACCCGTCGATACCTGGAAGGCTCTCCCTGGCAATGTATTGCTGGCGGCACTCTTGCAGTAATTATAATAGTTCAAATTGAAAAGCAAATCATACTGACGATGTCGCCAAATATAGGGCTATATATTTTTCGGGGTTGCCTTGCACTGATGATGGCCTTATTAGGTGCTGTCATAATTGACCAAATCATTCTGAAGCAAGATATCGAACTGGAGAAAATTTCCTATTTAGATAAAAGAGTTGATCAACTAATTCCATCTAAAACCAGGGAACTGAAAAATCAAATTTTAGCGTTGGATACAACTATCAAAGCAAAGGAAGCTCAACGGGAACAAATGATTGATGACATTGGTAAAATGCCCCTTATCAAAAGTGTAAGCACGCAGACGCAATCAATACCAATACCTGTAAGTCAAAAGGATTCTGCCGGTAATGTTACAACGTCTATAATTATGAAACCTTCTACAACAGTTTTAGTTAGCAATACTGCAAACCCAAAACAATATTTTATAGCACCTTTGGATTCTTCCATTTCACAGATGCGTAAACAGATGGCGATAAAGGACGATGCGCTATTAAATATCAGGCCAGCACTGGAAAAGGAGATTAAAGAGAAAATAGGATTTTTGGATGAACTTAAAGTAATGTATGGTTTAATTTCCACTTCAGGTGTGGCATTAGGTTTCTGGTTATTATGGTTATTATTTTTACTCTTTATTGAACTGCTTGTTTTATTTAGTAAAATTGGAGATAAGCAAAGCGATTACGAAAAGACGGTAGCGCACCATATGAACCTTCAAATAAGAAAACTGGATATACTTGCAAAAAGAGCAGACGGAAATTAGGCGGTACTGCTGAATAATAAATAATTATCGTGAATTGAGAAATTAGCAATGACTAATAAGTATTACTAAAACTAACTATTAATGAATTAACGAGCAGTACCTTTACCCGAATTTTCAACGATTTACAGACAAGCTTAACATACATGAACGATTTTAAAAACCTGGAGAAAACCCTCTGGGCGGCAGCCGACAAATTACGCAGCAATATGGATGCTGCCGAATACAAACATGTGGTGCTGGGCCTCATCTTTTTAAAATATATTTCGGATGCCTTCAATGGCCGGTACGATCAATTGAAACTCGAACTGGAAGAACCTTCCAGCGATTGGTATGTAGAGGAAGAACAAGCCCGCTACCACACGCTTAACGATAAAGACGAGTATGTAAGCCACAATATTTTTTATGTGCCCGAAAAGGCCCGCTGGGGATACCTTCAATCCAAAGCAAAACTGCCGGAGATTGGTAAACTGGTAGATGATGCCATGGACGAAATAGAAAAGATCAACCCCGGTTTAAAAGGGGTATTGCCAAAAATTTATGCCGACCCCGATTTAAACAAACAACGCCTCGGCGAATTGATTGACCTGATCGGCACCATTGGCTTTAATCAACCGGGCCATAAAGCGAAGGACTTACTAGGCAGGGTATACGAATATTTTCTCGGCCAGTTTGCCGATGCTGAAGGCAAGAGCGGCGGACAGTTCTATACGCCTGGCTCCATTGTAAAATTGCTGGTGCAAATGCTGGAACCTTACAAAGGCCGGGTGTATGATGGTTGCTGCGGCAGCGGTGGTATGTTTGTACAGAGTGAAAAATTTATTGAGCAGCACGATGGCCGCCTCGGTGATATATCGGTGTACGGGCAAGAGAGCAACCCCACCACTTTGCGCCTGGCAAAAATGAACCTTGCCATCCGGGGCATTGATACCAAAATTGAATTGGGCGACACCTTTTTGCACGACCACCACAAAGACCTGAAAGCTGATTTCATAATGGCCAACCCGCCCTTTAATATCAGCGACTGGAGCGGCGAACAATTGCGGGACGATATCCGCTGGAAATATGGCGTACCTCCTGTGGGCAATGCCAACTAAGCCTGGCTGCAACATTTTATTCACAAGCTAAGCCCCAATGGTACCGCTGGTATTGTACTCGCCAATGGCAGTATGAACAGCAATACCGGCAGCGAAGGTGAAATAAGAAAGGCAATGATTGATGCCGGTCTGGTTGATTGTATGGTGGCCTTGCCTGCACAGTTGTTTTACAATACCATGATACCCGCCTGCCTCTGGTTTTTGGCCCGTAATAGAACCAATGGCAAGTACCGTGACCGCAGCAATGAAGTATTATTTATAGATGCACGCAAGCTGGGTTTTATGACCAACCGCCGCAATAAAGAACTGGCAGATGCAGACATTGAAAATATAACCGGCACCTACCACAACTGGTGCAATAAAAAAGGCAGTTATGAAGATATTGCCGGCTTTTGCAAAGCTGCCACCATAGTTGAAGTGCGCAACAACAATTATGTGTTGATGCCTGGCCGTTATGTGGGCACTGAGGCCGAAGAAGATGATGGTATTTTGTTTGGCGACAAGATAGCGGCATTAACTAGTAAACTGGCGGAGCAATTAAGCAAGGGGCATACCTTAGAAGCGGAGATTCGGGAAAACTTAAAATCGATTGGTTATGAGTTTTAGCAACGTAAATATATTTTTTATGAACCCGGCACTAGTAATGCTATGAGGCTTCATTGGCGTAGCACTCTTATACATTATATCTTTATTGGGCAAGGTGCGAAAAGCTTGTGTTTTCTGTTGACAATTTTAAATTTTAAAACGTAATTGATTATGGGTTTTGAGGAATGGAATGAATTTCGACTAGGCGATATTTGCTCAAAAATCGGATCGGGTGCAACTCCAAAAGGAGGCAAGGAATCTTATTTAGATAAGGAAGATTTTGCCTTAATTAGAAGTCAAAATGTTTTGGATTTTTCATTTTCTTATAATGGTTTGGCTTATATCAATAAAGTACAGGCATCCAGACTAAATATTGTAACTGTTGAAAAAGATGATGTTCTTTTAAATATCACAGGTGACAGTGTTGCACGTGTTTGTCAGGTACCTGCTGAGATTCTACCAGCAAGGGTAAACCAACATGTTGCTATTATTCGGCCACAAGAAGAAAAATTAAGTAAGTCCTATTTGAAATATTCTTTATTAAACCCTCCTTTTAAAAACTTCATGTTGGGGCTTTCATCTGTTGGGGGCACGAGGAATGCTTTAACAAAGGGAATGATTGAAGACTTTAAATTAAGACTGCCCCCACTCAAAACCCAACGCCGTATCGCTTCCATCCTTTCATCCTTAGATAATAAAATAAAATTAAACCGGCAAACCAACCAAACGCTGGAAGCCATTGCACAAGCCCTTTTTAAAGAATGGTTTGTTGACTTTAATTTTCCTGGTGCAACTGGCGAAATGCAGGATAGTGAATTGGGGGAGATACCAAAGGGGTGGAGTATTTACAAGATTGGAGAGTTGGTGGATTCCGTTTCGATAACACATAAATTTCCAAAAGGCAAAGCTATTTTTTTAAACACTTCTGATATCGAAGAAGGTAAAATATTGCATAACAACTATAGTATTAAAGAGGGGTTACCCGGTCAGGCAAAAAAATCCATTAAGCATTTGGACATCCTTTTTACAGAAATAAGACCTGCCAATAAAAGGTATGCACTCGTTGATTTCGATGCAGATGATTTTGTTGCGTCAACAAAATTAATGGTGTTAAGATCGGTATCCGAAATACATCCTATCGTTGTTTATAATTTTTTGACAAGTATTGAAACTTTAAAAGAGCTTCAACATATCGCGGAATCAAGGTCAGGAACCTTTCCGCAGATAACATTTGCACATGTAAAAGATCTGAGAATAACGTTGCCAAGGACAGAACTTTTAAATAAATATGTTGATTTAGCTTGGTCCATATTTAGTCAGATAAAAAATAACGAACAGCAAACAAAGTCACTTATCCAACTTCGGGATATTTTATTGCCAAAGTTGATGAAGGGTGAAATAAATATTAATTGACAAACCATTAATATGACTGATACTATTCAAACAGGAATATACAAATTAAGGTCGATAATTGCAATCCTTGATGACAGCGGTATACTGCAACAGGTAGATGTTGATCTCGCCTATTTAGAAGATCAATTAAAAGAGAATGGTTATGATTCACAAAAACTGAAGAAAAATATAGACGCTAAACATGAATTCAGACTCTTTTATAAAAGCTGGCCCACGTTAATCAAATGGAAGGAATTTATAGCTGAAATCGCAGAGGCTGGTGAAAAGATTTTGGAACACAATGTTTCAACAAATGAAGGGTTCATTTTATTTATAAAAATAAAAAAAGGTAAAAGTATTTATGCTTTAACGGGCGGATTTGGGCATACTGAATTGCAGAAATTTATCGACTATCAGTTTGGATTGGATATTCTTTCGCGTCTAATAAAAACTAATGATAAAGTGCTGAGGGCTGCTAAGGAAAGCAATTTTGTTGGTGGAGTGCTTGGATCGGTGAAATATTTTAGAGATGATTACAATTTGAATGAAAATGAAAGCTTTGGGAATTACTACCAGGAATTAAAGGCAAAGCTGGATAAATCAATACTAAAAAGCGTATTCAAATTTGATGAAGAAGATTTAAAAAGAGGGGCTGGTTTATGCGACGCCAAAAGTTCTTTTACCATTAAAAAGCCAATTACATTTCAGAGGGCTATTGAGATTATTGATGCTCTTCATGGTTTAATACAAAAGAAGGCAATCGTGGATCTAAACCTGATTAAAAAGCTTGATAAATCTGATAAGGCATTAGTTGAGAAACTTGAAAAGGAAATAGAGCTAAGCCTGTACAATATATATAAAAGCAAAATTACCGATACAAATTTCGAAGTTTGCCACCGATATTTTGACAAATACTATGAGGCCAAAGAATTTGAAGTAAAATGTATTGTAAATAGAAAGCAAAACGATGTAAGAATATCAACATGCACTTGTTTTGCTGAAGTCAATTCTGTTTATAGATCATCCTCTGTTAGTGTTACTAATCAAAAAGAGTTTGCATTGTTGATCGAAAGCACTAAAATTACAAGCTATGATGAAAATGATCATGTATTAACAATCGGTAAATTGATGGATCATCTATGTGCTGAGGTAAAATTTAATAAAAGAAGTTATTTTTTGTTTAACCAGGAATGGTATCTTATAAAGCCAGAGTTTGTTTCTACTTTAAATAGGCAATGTCAGGATTTTATTAGCTCAAATGAAGTTAAAAATTTATTGAAAAATTGGAATGCAGTTTCTGAATCAGAAAATGATTTTAATGCAAAGCATTTGGGGGAACCTGACACTCTGGTTTTCGATAAAGTGACCCCGGAAAATATTGAGGTATGTGATATATTAAAATGGAATAAGGAAGAGGTTTTTTTTATTCACGTAAAGGAAGGCTTTAATAATGAAATGAGAAATCTTGGAAGGCAGGTACATATTGCCGCCAGACGGATAAGTGAGGATTTAACTTCTGGAAAAATATTCATTGGTAGCCTTTACGACAGTCTTGCAAATAATGGAGGCGCATCACCCTATTTCATAAAGGCAAAAGATGCTTTACTAAAATACACGAAGTCTGAATTTTTGGATTTGTTTGAAGAGCGGCGACCTGTCTTTGTATTGGCTGTTTTGGATAGTTCGAAGAAAGGTAAAAGAAACTTTTCCGATATAACTCACTATGATTCTAATATTGCAAAATTCTGCTTGCAACAATTGAGACAAGAAATGCGGTCTTTGGGAATTGATTTAAAGATTTTGGAAATTGAAAGATAAAATCTATGGCTAACCTTATAACCGAAGACGAAATAGAACAAATTGCCTTAGACATTCTAAGCAACGACCTTGGCTATAAAACCATCTTTGGTCCGGATATAGTGGATTGCGATCATCCCGAACGCACCCACGCAGAAGTAATTCTGGCTGGTCGTTTAAAAGATGCCATTGACCGCATCAATCCCTGCATTCCTGCAGAAGCAAGAGAAGAGGCATTCAAAAAAGCGCAACGTGCCGCATCCATCAATGCGCTCGAAAGCAATGAAGCTTTTCATGTAATGCTCACGGATGGTATTGATGTAAAATTTCGCACCGCAACGGGTACAAGAAGCGATAAGGTTTGGCTGGTAGATTATACACCCGGTTCTGCCAACAATCATTTTTTGGCAGTTAATCAATACACTGTAATTGAAAACAACATCAATAAAAGAGCAGACATTGTTTTGTTTGTAAATGGCTTGCCATTGGTAGTGATAGAACTAAAAAACGCCACAGATGAAAACGCCGATATCTATGCGGCCTACCAGCAATTGCAAACCTATAAAACCACCATCCCTGCCCTCTTTCAATACAATTGTTTTATGATCGCCAGCGATGGCTGGTTTGCAAAAGCCGGAACCCTCAGCAGCGATTACAGCCGCTTTATGGAATGGAAAACAGCCGATGGAGAAAACATTGTAGACACCAGTACCGAACCGGAAATGGAGCCCATGCTAAAAGGCATGTTGCAAAAAGAAAACCTGCTCGATATCATTCGCTACTTCATCGTATTCGAAAAGGGCAAGGACAAAACGATTAAGAAAATTGCTGCATACCATCAATACTATGCCGTAAATAAAGCCATCAATACAACCATCAAAGCATCTGCCGCCAAAGGCGATAAACGAGCCGGTGTTATCTGGCATACCCAGGGCAGCGGCAAAAGCTTGAGCATGGTTTTTTATACCGGTAAAATGGTGGTAGCACCAGCCATGCAAAATCCTACCATTGTTGTACTTACAGACCGCAACGATTTGGACGATCAACTCTATGGCACTTTCTGCGATTGCCAGCAATTGCTACGGCAGGAACCCAAGCAGGCAATTGATCGTAAAACATTGCGAGACCTGCTGTCAGTTGCGTCGGGTGGAATTGTATTTACCACGATACAAAAATTTTTACCGGAAGAAAAGGGAGATACATTTCCCATGCTAACCGAGCGCCGCAATGTAGTAGTGGTAGCAGATGAAGCCCATCGTAGCCAGTATGATTTTATTGATGGCTTTGCCCGGCACATGCGGGATGCATTGCCCAATGCATCCTTTATTGGTTTCACCGGTACACCTATTGAAAAGCAGGATGCCAGCACCCAGGCGGTGTTTGGAGATTACATTGATGTGTACGATATAGAGCAGGCCGTAAAAGATGGAGCCACAGTTAGGATATATTATGAAAGTCGCCTGGCAAAAATAAAATTGAGCGAAGCAGATAAAGCAGCCATGGATCAGCAGGTAGAAGAAATAACTGAAGATGAAGAGTTGACTGAAAAGCAAAAGCGCTTTGCCAAATGGGCCAGCAAAGAAGCAGTAGTAGGCAGCAATAGGCGCCTGCAACAAATTGCGAAAGACATGGTGGCGCATTTTGAAAAACGCACCCAGGGCAGCAAGGGCAAAGCGATGTTTGTATCCATGAGTCGCCGCATTGCTGTAGAACTGCATGATGAAATAATAAAACTAAAGCCAGAATGGTACAGCAAGGATGATGATAAAGGTTGCATTAAAGTAATCATGACCGGCAGCAGCAGTGATGGCCCGGAATGGGCTGAGCATATCCGTAACAAAAAGAAAAGGACCGCCATCGGTGATCGCCTGAAAGATCCGGATGATGAATTGAAAATTGTGATCGTAAGAGATATGTGGTTGACTGGTTTTGATGCGCCGGTATTACACACATTATACATTGATAAGCCCATGAGTGGCCATAACCTGATGCAAGCTATTGCCAGAATCAACCGGGTGTTTGGCGATAAGCAAGGCGGACTTGTAGTAGATTATATCGGCATAGCGCAAGACCTTAAAAAGGCCCTTGCCATTTACACCGAAAGCAAGGGAAAGGGTAAGCTAACTCATGATATTGACGAAGCAGCAGCGAAGATGCTGGAGCTATATGAATTGGTTGTTGATCTATTTGCAGGTTTCGATTACAAAGCATACTTCCACCAAACAGCAAGAGAAAGAATGCAATTCATTTTAGCTGCCGCCAACTTTATATTAGGGCTTAAAGAAACCGATGCAAACGACGCTGTTACTGTAAATGGAAAGCAACGGTTTAAAGACCAGGTAACAAGGCTTTCACAGGCATTTGCATTATCAGTTACCCATCCGGATGCGATGCTGATCAGGGATGATCTGGCGTTCTTTCAGGCTATCAAAGCACGTATTGCAAAGTTTAACGAAAACAAACGCAAGCGAAGCAACCAGGAAATAGAAACCGCCTTACGGCAAATTGTAAACGACGCTATCATTTCCGAAGACGTGGTGGATATATTCGATGCCGCCGGAATTAAGAAGCCGGATATTTCCATTCTGGATGATCAGTTTTTAGCAGGTATTAAAAATCTGCCACAAAAAAACCTGGCATTGGAGTTATTAAAACGCTTGTTAGAAGATGAAGTTAAAAACAAGGGCAGAAGTAATATTTCACAAGGCAAAAAATTCTCTTTCATGCTGGCCGAAGCTGTAAAGCGCTATCAAAGCGGGCTGATAGAAGCAGCGCAGGTAATTGAAGAATTGATTAAAATAGCGCAGGAAATGCGTGAAGCTTCGGCTCGTGGAGAAAAGATGAATCTTCGGGAAGACGAGTTAGCCTTTTACGATGCCCTGGCCGAAAACCCAACAGCAGAAACGATCCTGGGCGATGCAACATTGAAAGCTATTGCACATGAACTGGTAGAAAGTGTTCGCCGCAATACTTCCATCGACTGGCAGTTAAAAGAAAGTGTGCAGGCAAAAATGCGGACGCTAATTAAACGCATCCTACGCAAATACAAATATCCGCCGGATGATCCGGCAACTGGTGAATACACTACCTCTGTAACAAAAGTATTGAGTCAGGCAGAGTTGTTGGCTGATTATTGGAGTGAGAGGATGTGAGAATGTTGTGCCGCAAATAAAAATTAAAATAATGACCAATGGATTCAAAAATTATATTAGGAAGAATATTGCAGAAATTTATTGATGTAAAAGTTTCAAAATATCATCAATACAACGAATTCGGATTTGTTCAGTTAAGCCAATCATCTGTGACTGTTTCCCGGGAGACAGGAGCTGACACCCCTATCCAATTTAATAAATTACTGATAGCAATTGAAGGGTATCAAAAGAATCCAGGTATGTATAATGAAGGCCCAGTAGCTTTGCGCTCATTAGGCCTTACGCATATTACCAGCCCGATTTATTCACTGCTACATTTATTGCCGGAGGATGTTTATTGTGTCTGAATTTTTACAAACACGTTATTAATTAAAATCCATTGACTAAATTTATTTACAATACTATACGTGTCGAAATAGAGAGCATTGGCGATAGAAGCAGGAGGGTTAAAAATGGCCAAGCCTCTGTAAGATTCATCGAACTTCCTTAGTTCTTATAATACATTAAATAAAACCAGTGGTAAAACATTTAGAACTAGGACAATTTAAGGGGTTTTCAAAAAAACTTGAAGGGAAGCTAATGACTACAAAGTCACGGGGACCCGATTTTTATGTAAATGTGTTTGAAGATTTTTTGGAATTTATTCCAGCATCCTCCGGCATAGCCCGCAAAGAGATTAATAAAAACATTGTCAACGTACTTGAGCATTTTAATGCAACCGGATCTCTACAATCTAAAGACTATCTCAATTTCACTTACAATTCTGTGTATCTTATAACCATTATGGAGGCTTATGGCGAATTTCTTTCATCTCGCAAGCAAAAAATAGTGTACGTAGACATGGACAATGTGCTCGTAGATTTTCAGTCTGGCATCAACAAGTTATCAGAGGATATAAAAAAGGAATACAGCGGCAAACTGGATGAAGTGCCACATATATTTTCATTAATGCAACCTATGCCAAAGGCCATCGAAAGTTACCAATTACTTGCTGAATATTATGACACTTATATCCTTTCTACTGCACCTTGGGATAATTCATCCGCCTGGCATGATAAAATTGTTTGGGTAAAATTACACCTCGGTAAAGTGGCCTATAAAAGATTAATTCTATCACACCACAAGCATTTAAACAAGGGCGATTATTTAATAGACGACCGGAACGCTCATAATGGTTCAGACAAATTTACCGGCGAATTCATTCACTTTGCTTCAGCAAAATTTCCGGATTGGGACAGTGTGGTAGAGCATTTGATTGGATTTAAATAGGACATTGCCTTTCATCCTCTCAAAATGTAGATGAAAATATTTAAATTAAAAATCCCATCCCATTCATATAGTTTCTTGCCATTGTTGCAATCCTTTAAATAACTCCCGTCAACTTCGTACAATTTTTTATTTGTATTATAGTCTTTTAAAAAGTTGCCATCCCACATATAAAGTTTTTTGCCAGAGTTATAATCCTTGAAGTATTGACCGTCAATTTCAAATATTTTTTTACCAGAATTATAGTCCTTTAAAAAATTGCCGTCTTTCAGGCATGTTTTTTTTCCGGAATTATAGTCTTTTAGATAGGTTCCATCCCATTCATAAAGTTTCTTGCCTGTATTGTGGTCTTTTAAAATTGACATCGCATAGATTTTTTATTAGTTTCTCATTCGTACCGTTTTCAGCATGCTGTGCTAGCCTTATCAAAATGTTGACCCTGTTTTAGTTTCTTTTGATGTGTGCAGTAAAACATTACTTACTTTCTGTTGCTAAAATATGCTTATTTCTGAAAATTTTCTTTTTTTTGAAAAGTAAGCTATGACAAAATTTAAGAAAGATCGGATATTTTGCAATAGCAGAAATACACTGGAAATACGGGAAATAGTATATCGCTTGTGACACGTTTTTTTAGTTTAAATAACAGTAGCAAAAAGAAGAAATACTGTTGGTTTCCCTTCCCGTAAATCGGCAATCAATTGTCGCCACATTTTAACCAAAAAATCACCCTTAATCATTCCAAAAAACAACAACAGATTATCCCTAATAAATGAAATGCTAATACATTTAGCAAATGGTATTACCTTCGCCGTCAAATAGCTTATTAAATTTATCTCAACTGCAAAACTTATTTCAGCTTCCGCTACGGCACTTTTTCAAGCAAAGAACTGGCAAAAGCAGCTGTGGACAATGGCGTAACAGCCCTGGCATTAACCAATATCAACTCCACCTGCAATATATGGGACTTTGTAAAATATACATGATTGACGGCATGTTTATTATTGTATTTTTTTAGTACTTTAAATTTACAAAATAAAACAAATACTTTCTTACACTTATTATGAATCGTTCCGGCGTTTTAAAACAACTCATTCCTTCTATTGGCACAGGCAAACTTCCTTGTCTGTCATCGTTTAGGTATATTTTCTGAGGTAATGTGAAAACAAATAATTTTAAACAATGAAAGTAAAAAAAGATAATGAGAACAATTTGTTTAATGAGTTATCGCAGCTTATTGAGCAAAGCCAGCAGCAGGTGGTGGCACAGGCCAATAGCACCCTTACGTTGCTGTTTTGGCATGT
>JBBQEA010000139.1:0-13809 GCA_038320245.1 Chitinophagales bacterium
GCAAACTTATTTGAGATTCTTTTTTTTCAATATCAAATGTAAATTGAAGCGTACCCAATTTTTTATCTGTATTGATATTGTAGATGGTATCCTTTATAGCCAGTAACAAATTCTGGTAATAAAAGGCATTGGCAAAATCAGATTTTTGGGCATATGCTTTCGACAAACCCTGATAGGCATCTTTTATTTCCGTATTTGCATTCAATTCTTTTCCAACGCCTATCGATTGTTTATAGGCTTCAATAGATGATGCAAGATCACCTTTGGCTAGATAAGCTTGTGCCAGGCCTACTAATGATTGCGTCATATCAAGCTTTGAATCCAGATTTTTTGATATTTCAAATGCTTCTGTATGTTTTTGAATGGCAATATCAAACTGCTTTTTCCTGGTATATACCCTGCCGATATAATTAAGGGAAAAGGGTAAATCTTCTTTGTTTTGGTATGCTTTTAAAGACTCATTCAGATATAACAATGCTGTATCGTCGTGGCCAAGTTTATAATAAGTTTCCCCCAGGTTAGCAGTAGCGGTACCAATAGAATACGTATCGTTGATTCTCTTGCTTAATTTATATGACTGTAGAAAAAATTCAAGTGCTTTTGTATAAGTGGCGGGCTTATTAAGATATACCGTACCAATATTTGTAAGGGAAGTTAGTATGCGTAGAGTATCGCCTATCTCTTCTGACATTTTAAGAGATTTCAGGTGCAATTCCAATGCTTTGGCATCATCGCCCTGGTTGAAATAAACAGCCCCCTGGTTGCCCAGCATATTGGCTACGCCTACTTTGTCGCCAATGGATTTGTAAACATCCAGCGCCTGTTGCCAGGTTTTAACTGCATCAATGTAGTTTCCCTGCTTATAGTACACCATGCCTATTTGTTTTAATGCAAGTGATAAGCCAGGTTTGTAGTTGATTTTCTCTGCTAAATCTTTTGCTGATTGAGCGATTTTAAACGAGGTGTCAGGATTATCGTTATAATAAGTTTTACTTAATATATTCAAAATATCAACCCTGCCACTATCAGTAATTTTTGAGGAAAGATTTTTCTTTATGCTGTCTATCTCATGCTGCTGAGCGCTTACCCCAAAGGAGAAAATAATTAAAAAATAAAATAAAATAACACAGCAGGTTTTATTGATCATCATGTAGCTTGATAAGATATCGTAAAACTAAGAAAATGAGAGGTAATAAATAAACATTATTTAAAGGAATGTTTAATGTGTAAACGAATTTAAAAATCAGAGCGAAAATTTGTGTAAACAGCAAGGTAAGTGAAAAGGCGCCAAATGGAATTTGCTTACACGCTAATAGCTGATTGCCATAATTCATGTAGTAAGTTTTTGATCTGTATTTAGTAAACTCCCACCTGTACCGATGCATGCTGGTATAGGCCTAACTTAAAAATTCAATAAGTATAATTTCATTTTATTTTTTAAGAGAAACAAAAATAAGGAGGCTTGTTACAGCCTCCTTTAAAGATTAACCCGTTATTAATTATTTTGCTTTTATCAGTTTAACTACTTTACTCTTGTTGCCTTGTATTACTTGAGCAAAATATACGCCGTTGATAAATTTATCGCCTATTTTAATCACTGAATAAGGAGATACATTAGAATAGTTTTCCAGAAGCCGTCCTGAAGCATCCGTAATCCTGATTTGCACTGGCTCTTTACTGAAGGTTTGTACCAATAACCTAAAGTTATCCGTAGTAGGATTTGGTAATACCTTTACTTCCAGCATTTCTCCGGATTCACTTGATGCATTGGCAGGTTGACCAAGATCTGCCCTGTATGAAGGAACTGTACAACTGTTCTTACTCCATATAACCTTATTCCCGTCCGACTCAACTCTTTCAGCAATGTACCAACCGGTCATGAATGTAGTATCACTATTGTATTCATCCTTATCTCTTTTTTCACCATCACAATCTTCATCATCATCATCTCTGTCTCGGTCACCAGCTTTGATCTTTATTTTACCGTCTTTGATAAAAATATTTGCAGTAATTTTTGTGTTGCCACCATGTACTACAAATTTCTCTTCATTAATTCTATCATTACCCAGGTAAAAAGTAAGATTTGGCCCGCCAACATTTACATCACAATTTTCCGCTACATCTACTTTACTTTTCACTCTAACAGAAGTACAACCGGCAAAATTTACATTGGTCTTTGAATTCTTGTTACCCTGTATTTTAAGCGTCTCGATATTTAATATCCCGCCAGGAGGAGCAAACGTAACCTGGGCGCCGCCCTGTATCTGAACCCTGCCATACAATGTACCCGAAATAGTAACAGTAACATTCTTTTTAATGGTAAGTTTTTTATAATTACCAGATACAGGAACATTGGTTGAATTACTTACCGTATAGTTACCGAGGCTTTGTGTATTTCCTGCAAATGAATAGAAAGCTGGATTAGGCCCGTCTGTAGCGGTTGTTTTGAATTGTGTATTTACTGTTGCTCCGTTGCTAACAGTAATATTGGCAGCTTTTACAAAATTGGGCGATAACAATTTACTGTTACTTCCAAATGAAGCTTTTCCTGTTGATAGCGACACGCCTACAGATCCATTTATAAGGTTACCCTGTCCGAAAATTGCTTCCGTTCTGGCAAACACAATATATGGTGTGCTATTATCTGTAACAGTAATGGTTTGAACCTGGTCAGGCGCCTTATTAAGGCATCCATCCGCAAGTTTCCAGGTACGCTTAATCACTGTTGAAAAACCACATGGATAAACTGCATCCGAATAAGTGGCTTGCAAACCAGCTGATACATTATCCATTTCATTGGTTACATCTCCTGTAATAGTTGTTGCAGCATTGAAACAGCTTGAACCCTGAGCATAAGGAATCGTTTTATCCGCAGGCCTTGTAAAGGTTGGTGCTGTAAAATCACCTGGAACGATATCAAGATTTAAGGTTCCCAAACAACCATTTTTATCCTTTACAGTAAAAGTAAGTGGACTTAATGGTATTTGCTGGAATATACCACTGGTAAGGCTTGCAGCAAGTTGCGCCGGACCTGTAGCTGTATATTTATAACCCGATGGATTGCTAAATGCAGCATCCGGCGTACCGCCTGTGGCAGTAATGGTTACGGTTGAAATTCCGCCCACAAGGCATGCAACATTTGTATGTGATTCCGATACAATTATAGGATCAGGTTGCGTGACAATCACATTGGAACTTATGGAACAATTTTTTGAATCTGTTATAGTATACCTGTAACTACCTGCACCAAGTCCTGTAAGGTTCCGGCTGTTGGAAGTAAACGTGCCCGGACCAGTCCAGCTAACAGTATAAGTGTTAGGTGTTGATGGTGTGCCGCCAGAAATGGAGGGAAGGCTAATACTGCCGGTTTTTGATCCGTTGCAATTTGTATTTGTTACAACAGGTGTTACAGCTATCGGCAGCGGCTCGGTAAGATTTATTGACCTACTGGATGTACAACCCCCGGCATCAGTTATGTTGTATACTACTGTACCTGCTGCCTGCATGAAAGAACCTGTGGTATTGGTATAAACACCGGTTGGGTTATCAATCGTAATAAGCCCGTTTGGATTTGTGTAACTGTACGGTGCTGTGCCACCATGGGCTGTTAAAACAACTGCTACTGAATCAGAATAACAAAGTACAGGTGGTGCCGTATACGTTGCCGTTAACGGTGCCCCTACGGTTAAAGTACCCTCTTTGTAAACAATTGAATAATTAGGTAGAGCGTCCTGTAGTATCAACCCGCCAGGAATAATCCTGTAGGTACCCTGTGCAAGGTTACCAGTACCCATATTTACATTTAGATTATTCCGCACTGTATAGGTGGGGCCTGATGCCACCACATTGCTGTCTGCATCGTCATACTGGTAAATAGTGTTGGTGCTTCTGTATACAGGTTGTGTTCCACCACAACCAGCCGTATCAACTGCTTTTACTTCCAGCGTTGCTGGCAATATGGTTAAGTTGCCTAATCCGTAAGTGATATCAAAATTTTCTGATAATAATACGCCAGGCCCTATCAGCCAGTTACCCACGGAAGTACCCGTAATCATATTCATAGATTGGTAGCCAATGATTGAATCGCTGTCAGGCCCATACACATCTAATGAATCAACTATTAGTAATACATTTTCATTTGTCTCGTCATTAAAGCTATCACTATTTACAGCAGCTTTACCGTTCACTGCGGCTTTGCCATTCACTGCAGCCTTTCCATTTACAGCTGCCTTTCCATTCACAGCTGCTTTACCGTTTACGGCTGCTTTACCATTTACAGCTGCCTTTCCGTTTACGGCGGCTTTTCCGTTAAAGGTGAGGATGCTGTTACGTAATGTTCCGTTTGCCGAATCTGTCTGGTAAGCAAAAATGGTTACGGGGTCCAATGGGATAAAATACGAAGAATCGAAGCTGATGCCGTTTACAGCTGCTTTGCCATTTACGGCTGCTTTACCATTTACAGCCGCTTTGCCACTCGTCATAAAACTCATATTAAGGAAGTCGGTTGCATTTAAGGTTCTTCCATTTACTGCAGCCTTGCCATTAATAAATACCAATGCATCAGACATGGTTGATTGATGTGTTGCGTAAAGCGAATCGAGGAACGCCTGGCGCTCGCCTGCAACAATATTCGTTTTATCATAAACGTAATTAAATTTCATGCTCTTTCCTTTGATAGCATCTCCATACACATAGCTGGTATCCCTTGGCGTAATGGAAACCGGCATTCTGTTAATCGTAAGCAATCCATCTACAAACTGGTAATTGTAAAATTCAGACAAGGCTCTGGAATTTGGATTATTTAAATCTGTAACAGCCGATGACGCCTTTCTCGAGTACAACCCAATATTGCTTAAACTGGTTGCTGTTGATGAATATGTGATGTCTGTCAATCCAAGGTCGCTCAATGTTATGCCTGTTTGTGCTAAAGGCATTCCATTGATTGTAACAGCTACTGAATAAGCGGGAATGGCCTCGCCAAATCTCTTCACTGCATTATTAACAGTAATCTTAACATTGCTTACTGGTGCCGATAACAAATAAACAGAATCACTGGCGCCTCCATCTAAACCACTATTTGTAATGGGCGGATTGTAAATAGCCAACGGCGGATTACCCAGGAATCCAGGTACGGTCACCGTAAGCTGTGTTGGGGATGTAAGAACGGCCGGAATAGTATCGTACTGAAAAATAACAGCTGTGTTGTTACTAAAATATTGCCCGTCAATCACCACGGTAACAGGATTATTCACTGCAGGAATTCCATTGAAATTCACCAGGTGAAAACTATCAATTACCGGTAATGGTTTGGAGAATGTAAGCAACGCCTTGTCTGCCTGAATAAATCCATATCCGGTACTGTCATCGTAACCAGGCGCACCCATATCAATGGCGCTCGATTGTAGCACAGTTTTCATTTGCGGTCCGGTAAAGGACTCTCCGTTAAAATATCTCTTCTTAGCCTCTATCAACAATGCGCCAACAGCAGCAGCATGCGGAGCTGCAGCGGATGTTCCAAAGAAATTAGGTATTTGATCATTGTCAATATCTACCCCTCTAAAATCTACTGTGGTATTAACCCCGTTTGGTGCAGCAATATCAGGCTTATTCCTGTTACTTTCTCCTACAGCAACTCCACCCCTTGATGAGAAAGAAGCAATAGTAGGTGCTTTACCATATGCAGGGGTATTGGTGTACAATACAGCGCCTACTGTAATGGCACCGGCAGCATTTGCCTGCCCAACCACTGTACCTGTACCCTGGTTATTTTGATCGATAGTACCGTCTCCGCGGAAAATAACATATTTAAACCGCACATTGTCTATTCCACTTTTACGGGTTATAATAATTTTTGCTTGTACAGTTGCCTCCACAACAAAGGGCATAATTTCAAACGGATCGCCACCAAGGTTGTTCCTGTTAAAGCCAAATAAACTGTCGCCACTGGCAGTTACAAGATATATATCAAAGTCATTTTTTGCACCAACAGCTGAGCCACAAATGCCAGTTAAAGAATAAAAATCATCATGCCACTGCATGGCAATGGTATACGTACCCTTGGTTAAAGTAATCGTTTGGTAAACATTACCGCCGCCAAAATCGTGGGCTTTGCCTGAGCCTGCGAATTTTGCAGGTGGATCAATTGGATTGAAAACTGCTTCATATGATTTAACACCAAAGTTGCCTGCAGATGTAAAATAGTTTACGCCTGAAGCTGTTACCTGGTCTACTGCCTGTGCAATAACACCATCGCAAAAGAATGGCTCGGTTATATAACTGATATCATCTACAATTACATTACAACCTGAATCTTTTAATGCCCGGATGCCATCGGCCATATTCCCTGCACTAATAAAGCCGGAGCGGAAATACAATTCTGCACCCGGTGCCACATCATGCACAATCTGTAGCATGGCACGGCCTTCATCCGTAGCTCTGCCATAAGGATATTCTGCCGATAATTTTACCGGCAATGGATAGGCTGAGCCCGGCTTGCCTGGTAAATCTCCCTCATCCACATCTCTACTGGCAGGGTTACCAAATTTGGTATTATAACTATCACTCATTACCCCAACTTTTACCCCTTTACCAGAAATATTCCACGCTTTTTTTGCTATGTCAGATGCCATGGCTTTATCTCCCTGAGAAAGTGCTATACCTGTAATGCCTGAGGCTATCGGTGTAAAGTAAGGTCTTGCATAGTTTATCAACTGCGGAAGCCGGTTCAACTTAGTTAAATTACGTATGGGCATAAAGCCTGTAATAATTAATGATGAATCACCATTATCAATAAAGTCACGCATTCCGTATGAAGGAGTTGAAAGTAAATTAAATACGTTATTGTACTGGCCATCTGTAACAATCACTTCAATTAATACAAGAGTATCACCTGTAACTGTATCTTTTTTAATTAAGAAAATGTTATTTGAAGCAGTTGTATCTGCCAATGATGTTGGGAACAAAAACAATTGTGTTAACTCTGCCCCTATCAGGCTATCAACAAAGCCAGAAACCGGTGGCTTATAATAAGGGATGATACAATTTGCTAATCGCACATTCAATGTAGCAGAAGCAGAACAACCATTAGCATCCGTAACGGTATAGCTATAGTTGTTGCCCGGTATCAGGTTTGTTGTATCGCTGCCGCTGTAAGTAAATGGCGCTACACCATTTGTAACTACCAGGTTTACATTACCTGTTGTTTGACCACTTTCTTTACAAACGATTAATGAATCACCTGCGGAGGTGGTGAGTGAAATTGTACAAGCTGCAGGTGCACAAATTGTTCCGGTAATTACGCCGCCCGGAGCTATCCAGTTTGAAGAAGAACCTGTTAATGCAAAATTATTAAGTGTACCATTGTTTCCATTTCCACTGGCATCATTCAAGGTAGTTTCTGTTGGATTATTTGCCCCATCAAATCCTTGATTAAAACGATAAGCCGCAATCAAACCAGTTTGAGCAGGGACTTCACAATTCAAACCGTTTTGTATTTCAGCTTGCGACAGCACTTTTGTCCATATCCTTAATTCATCAATACTGCCATCGTATTCATCTCCGCTGTATCCATTAGCTCCAATACGTGTTGAGCCATTGCCAAGAAAGGCAGAAGGACTTATATTTTGCCCAATTAAAAGACCATCCCTGTAAACTTTTTTTACTTTGCTAACATTATCAAATGTAGATGCCCAATGGTGCCAGTTGGCATCAGTAGTTATAGGAACCAAAAGGTCGGAACCTCCGCCAAAGAAATTAAAAACAAATTTGTCATCGCTGGAAAATCCAATATGCAATAGTTGATTGCCTGATCCAGAATTACCCTGAGAGAAAGCAATATCATAAGCGGTAGTAGAAGTAGCACTCCGTTTTAGCCACATCTCAACAGAGAATGATTTATTAGCAAGGTCAAGACTACCCGAATTGCTTATTGCAACCTGGTCATTAACACCATCAAAATTTAACGCAGCGGCTGGCGATGGCAAAGGACAAATGGTGCTATATGTTGCCCCGGCATCTTTACTTGTACTCCAGTTGGTATTCATATATGCAACATCATCTACCTGAATGCACGTTAGCAGATTACCATTTGCTGTAAAACCACTAAGATGGCTATTGTTGCCATTTTTTAAATTCAAACTTGTCAACCTATTGGAATGGGCAGCCAGTGATGTCAATGCTGTATTTAAGGAAACATCTAAACTTGCTATCAGATTGCCCTGACAACCCAAGGTAACTAACGCCGTATTCGTTGAAATATCTAGACTGGTTAATTGATTGAGGGGAGTTTGAAGGGTAATTAACATTGTAAGACCGGTTACATTCAAACTTGACAGACTATTATTTCCACAGTCTAAGTAAGTTAAACCAGTTGCGGTTGACACATTTAAGCTGGTTAAGTTGCTTTGTGAACAATTCAAGAAAGTTAGCGCTGAACTGTTAGGTATAGTAAGCGTTGTCAGCAAAGGATTGCGATCAACTTCAACATGGTTCAAGAGAGTATTTGCTGATAAATTCAGGCTGCTAATTTTTGTGTTAAAGCTAACCAGGTTTGTCAGATTTACATTCGATGATAAATCAAGTGAAGTAATCAGGTTGTTATAGCAGGCGAAATAAGAAAGCAACGTATTGTTAGTTGTATTGAAATTGCCAGTGATACTGTTATTATCACATTGTACAGATGTTAAAGCTGTATTAGTGGTGAGATTTAAACTTGAGAGATTGTTAACTGCTACATTAAGATCGGTAAGGTTAACCAATCCGGTAATATTTAAATTAGTAATGGCATTTTGTTGACAGTCTAGGAAAGTAAGGTTGGTTAATGCAGATAAATTTAAGGTTGTAATTGCATTTTTTTGACAATTTAAGGATGTCAAAGAAGTAAATGCTTCGATACCTGTTAAATTACTAATGCCTTTTGACGCAACATTTAGTGAGCCATTAAAAGCAGCCGCTTCTGTACATTCAATTTCGCTATTGCCGTTTGTATTAATTAAAAGATTGGCTAGCAATGCTGCTTTAAAATTTGCGTCTGGAATATTTACTGTGCATAAAGTACAAGCGGTGCTGAAGGTAGCGCCTCCATCTTTGTTGGCACCCCATGTAGCCTGCATTTGAGTAGGAACGTCCACCTTAATACAAGTAAGTTGAGGACATGATTGTGTATTGAAGTAACTTAAGTTACTATTATTGCCATTTTTGATATTTACTGAATTCAGGTTGGGAGAAGCAGCAGCGTTGAAAAAGGTAAGACCTGTTTGAGTAGAAAAATTGAGACTGGTAATACCCGTTGCCAGGCCATTGAAGAAAGTAATCAATGGGTTATTTGAAACATCCAGTGAAGTGACTCCCGAAACGCTGGTCATAACAATCGTTCTTAGTAGCGTATTTTGAGAAATATTTAGAGCCGTTAACGGGGTATTGCTTACTTGCAAATATGTCAACTTCGTATTGGCCGTCAAATTAATTGAAGTATAAGGGTTATCATTCGCAGTCAACCAATCCAGGTTTACAAATGCTTCGAGGCCAGTCAGGTCGCTGATGTTTTTATTATCAATAGTCATGGTACCATTAAAAGCTGCCGCTTCTGTACATTCAATTTCGCCATTGCCATTGGTATTAATAGCAAGGTTTCCTACCAGGTATGCCTTAAAATTTGCATCCGGAATATTCACATTGCAAACAGGTTCACCCACCTGAAACTCTGTTCTTACAAAACTATTTGTCTGTATTGTTGCCGAAGTAGCTGTTTGGCTTATTAATGTGGTAAGAGACCAGGAGGGTAAAGTGGAATTATATTCCCTTGCCACAAAATTATTTGTGTTAGCTCCCGGATCCACATCTGCGGCATCCCAGTTAAATTTAGTATAAACATTCGTGTTGCCTATTGCAATTTCTACGCTCCAGTAACGATTTACACTTTTAGCTGGATTAATACCAGATGTAGCAATATTGGGATGGTCTGGATTGTTAGTTGAAATAGTAACACCACCAGCAGCATTAGATAGTGGAGCGTTGAAAACAGTTACATCTACCGGTCTATACCCAAGGTTATCACCAACACGATAACTTTTTGTGTTAGTACCCAATGGAAAATTCATTTGAAGATTTCCAATTACATAATAATCAGTTGCAGAATTATTTTGTACACTTGCAGTTGATGCAAGAATTAGTTTATTTGCACCGGTAGTGATATTACTACCAGTAAAATTAAGCAAGCTTGTAATAGTTTGATTGCCACCCAATACAACACCAGCATTGGTAGCAATGCTTAGGGAACTTATAGCCCCAGTACCGTTGATTGTTTGAACAGCAGTACCCCAGGCAATTGCTTGTATGTCGATAGTGCCGTTATTGGTCAAATTTCCGTCGAATTGAATGTGCGATGATCCGCTTATTACAGATCCTGTGGTAACGTTAAGTGAAGCTGTGCTGGCAATAAATAGGGTGTTATTGTTTATAAGGTCATCTCCTGGCCCGTCAGCGATTGTGACTACAGCATTAAATGCATTCAAGGTTGCCCCTGAATTAATAACTACCTGGTCTATTGTTCTGTCGCCATTAATAGTGATAGAATTGGGACTTTGAATAGTAATAACTCCATCGGCTGATGAAGGTGCAGCGGGAGCTAAACCCCATCCTGATATAGCTGTGTAGCGCTGCCAGTTACTTGCATTTTCCCATGTGCCGGAAGCTATGGAGCGATAATCACCCTCACTGTCCTGTGCTTTCACAGTCGTAGGAGTAATGCTCAAAAAGCCTAACAAAAAAATAAATACTGGTAGAAAAGATTTCCTTGTACCTGAGGTAAAAAAGGCAGCAAAAAAATTGTTTACAGCTCGGGAATTGATAAAAATAGAATTCATCGTTAATCCGGTTTAATGATTAAATTTTTGATTTAAATATTACTTCGAAATCTTTGGATGGAGACAATAGGTACTGGAAATACTTAATAACAATGTTACTAGAGCGGATAAAACATAAAGTATTGGTGTTGCTAAATTATGGGTATTATCCTAATAATTAACATTATATTTAAATATTTAATAAAAAATTACTTATTTATAAACTTGTGGGTTACAACCAGCAAGTAGTTAAACCTTAAGTTGCCGTTAAAAAAAATAGCCTTTTTATTATTTTTTTAAAAGAATCATTTCAATGTCAACATTAATTTTATGGATGGTAATCA
The DNA here is from genome assembly GCA_038320245.1 of Chitinophagales bacterium. Taxonomy (GTDB): domain Bacteria; phylum Bacteroidota; class Bacteroidia; order Chitinophagales; family Chitinophagaceae; genus Ferruginibacter. Next base: position 11,186 of record JBBQEA010000139.1, read on the forward strand.
AATATACATTTTGAATTCATCAGCGCCAGGTCAAAGAGGACGAACAGTGCCAAAAACTGTCCGAATGAGGGTTTTTTTTATCGGGGAGATTTTAATTGTGAGAAAGAGTTAAAATTAAATGCCGGATGTTCTTCAAAATATTTATAGGTTGTAATTTAATTAGAAAGTTTTTTTCAACAGCAATATTGCTTTTTTCTAAAATTATTGAACATCCAATTTAAAAATCAGAAAGCTGTATACAAGCGTATTTCAAGATTACCTAATAATCAAACAAACTTTTTTGCAGTGAATTTCTTTTGCTGATTTATTTCTGCATGGGCCTAATATCAAAAGTCCATTGTTTTATCTTTGCGAAACTAAAATTGTACAATGAGTAATCAACCCGAGCAACCCAGCCAGATTAATATCGAAATATCCGAAGAAGTTTCTGAAGGCAGTTACGCCAATCTTGCCATTATTACTCACAGCCATGCAGAGTTTGTAATTGACTTTGTAAATGTAATGCCTGGCACTCCCAAGAGTAAAGTAAAGAGCCGTATCATATTAACGCCATTTCATGCCAAGCGGTTTATGAAAGCTATGATAGACAATGTGAAAAAATTTGAGGCGGCCAACGGAACCATTCAGGATATGGACCAAATAGAAGTGCCTTTTACCTTTGGCGGACCAGCTGCACAAGCGTAGGTTTTGTTTATAAAAGTCCATTATCGGCAAAGCTGTAATAGCCGTTTTCGCTTACAATGATGTGGTCTTTTATTTTTATTTCTAAATGCTTGGCTGCTTCATTTATTTTATAGGTAAGTTCTTCATCTGCCCTGCTTGGTTTTAAATTACCGGAAGGGTGGTTGTGACATAATATTAAAGCTGTGGCCTCTACTTCCAATGCTTTTCTTAGTATGGTTCTTGGGTCAGCTACTGTACCCGTCATGCCGCCCCTGCTCATAATTTCAAAATGATTTATCTTACTGGCAGCATTTAAAAAAACTACTGCAAATACTTCGTAGCTAAAATCTTTAATGGTAGCCCTGAGGAATTCTGCAACTTCATTGCTGCTTTTTACAACAGGTTTTTCCAGTGCAGCAGATGCTTGCCGCCTTCTGCCTAATTCTAAAGCGGCGGCAATGGTAATTGCTTTAGCCTCGCCAATACCTTTTATTTTTTGAAATGCAGCAATGGATAGTTTCCCAAGTTCATTCAAGTTATTATTACCCAGTTTCATAATTTCTTTGGCCAGGTCTACCGCACTTTTTTCTTTGTGTCCATTATTAATTAAAATGGCTAATAATTCTGAATCACTTAACGAGGCGGCTCCCTTGGTAAATAATTTTTCTCTCGGCCTGTCATCAGCGGCCCAGTTTTTTATTGAACTGGATGTTTTGTTAATATCTTCCATTTTATAAATGTAAACAACCATTTTTAAATGATAGTTTTGCAGCAATTTATTTCCTTTCACTTATCCTCTAAGCATGATCATGTCTCATAACGCTAAACTTTTTTCAGGAACCGGATCACAATATCTGGCTGAAGCCATTGCCAAAAAATTTGGGGAACCTTTGGGTAAAGTAAATATCCAACGTTTTAGCGACGGTGAAATTGGTGTTGAATTCCAGGAAAGTATCCGTGGTCAGTTTGTTTTTTTAATACAAAGCACTTTTGCGCCTACAGATAATTTAATGGAATTGCTGTTGATGATTGATGCAGCTAAAAGGGCTTCTGCCTATAAAGTAATTGCAGTAATGCCGTATTACGGTTATGCACGTCAGGACAGAAAAGACAGACCCAGGGTTGCTATTGGTTCCAAATTGGTAGCTAACATGCTTACTGCCGCCGGTGCAGACAGGGTTGTAACCATGGATTTGCATGCACCGCAGATTCAAGGTTATTTTGATATCCCGGTAGATCATCTCGACTCATCAGCTATTTTCATTCCTTATATTGAAAATCTAAATCTGGAGAATCTCACATTTGCCGCACCGGATGTGGGCAGCGCTAACCGCATAAGGGAAGTAGCTTCTTATTTTGAATGTGAAATGGTGATCTGCGATAAACACAGAAAAAGAGCCAACGAAATAGCCAGTATGGTGCTCATTGGTGATGTTGCAGACAGAGATGTTGTATTAATTGATGATATCTGCGACACCGGCGGCACGCTTGCAAAAAGTGCCCAATTAATTAAAGATAAAGGAGCAAGAAGTGTAAGGGCTTTTTGTACACATCCTGTTTTAAGTGGCAATGCTTATGAAAATATCCAAAACAGTGTTTTGGAAGAGTTGGTTGTATGTGATACCATACCCGTAAAGCCTTTGTGCGAAAAAATAAGGGTGGTATCTACTTCAGAATTATTTGCTATTGCCATTAGAAATGCGTTGGAAAACAGAAGCATCAACAGCCTGTTTTTACGCAGTAGAATGAAAAACAAGAAATAATTGCTGGTAGGAGCCAGGCCGCTAACAGGTAGTTTAAATTTGTACATCTATTGTAAGATTTATCCCCTACCTTCGCCGCTCAAAAAAAATAACAAATGAAATCAATTACAATCGAAGGACAAATCAGGACCGAATTTGGCAAAAAAGCCACCCGCCAACTTCGCCTTGAGGAAAAAGTGCCAGCTGTAATTTACGGAG
>JBBQEA010000140.1:0-13771 GCA_038320245.1 Chitinophagales bacterium
TCAATTAAATGGGCATCCAAGGAAAATACCTTGCAGGAATATGAGGCAAAGTGGGCTAAAGAGCCGGTAGATGTTGCATTAATTGATGAAACTGGTGTAAAGGATTTATTGAAAAACAATTCAGATAAGCTTCGGCTAATCAATATTTGGGCTACCTGGTGCGGACCATGTGCAGCCGAGTTTGCTGACTTTGTTAACATGAACAGAATGTACCGGGCAAGAGATTTTGAGTTCATAAGTATTAGCGCTGATGACCCCCTTAAAAAAGATAAAGTATTGAAGTTTTTAAAAGGAAAGCAGGCTTCCAATAAAAATTACCTGTTTAGTATTGATGACAAATACAAACTGATAGAAGCTGTTGATCCTAAGTGGCAGGGCGCATTGCCTTACACCATAGTGGTTGAGCCGGGAGGAAAAATTGTGTATGCAAAACAAGGACAGATTAATGTAGCTGAAATGAAAAAAAATATTGTTGAAAATAAAATGATTGGTAGGTATTATTAGGGTTTTAAAATTATTTTATCACCATTTAATATGCTTGCTGATAAATTTTATTAAACCATCTGCCAGCATTTTTTGCTCAGCGGTTTTTGGGTGTCCGGGTGTATTTTTATACGGAGCAAAATAAGTGTAAATCTTTTTATCGTGTAACAATGCTACAGCCTTTTTAACATAGTCGGGCCAGGGCGATCCGCCTCTTGTGATGTCCATGCTACCCAACATACAAATGATGCTGGCTTTAGGATATTTCTTTCGCACATTCACTACAAAATTTTCGTAGGCATTAATTAGGAATTTTTCTGTAGGAGGTTCGGTTCCAAATCTTGCTTTAAATTGTTCATGATTGGGCATGTTGGTTAACCATGCATCATTTTGAAATAGATTGATCACCACCAGGTCTGGAATAAATTTCGAAAAATCCCATTTACTATTTGAATCAAGTGGCTCAAGCCTGTTATACATTTCAGGCATTATCAGTGGAGCCCAGCTAATAGTGATTCCTATGCCACTTTTTGCTGTGGCGTGTAGTTGCGCATTAAAATGCCTGGCTGTAATGGCTGCGTATGCATCATAGCAGTTTTCAAAATACCCAACTGGTGAATCCGTAACGGTATCTTCAATTGAATAGCCGCAGGTAATGGAGTTTCCGAAAAATTCAATTTTTCTTTTTAGTGGTTTAGCTGGGTTTAGTATTTGTGTTTTATCGTCCACTTCAAATCCGTAAAAACAGGTTTTTCCTTTGTCCCATTCTGTTCGTTTAAATACCTGCAACGAATGTTTTCCGTTTAACAAGCCAGAAGCCAGCAGGTATGTTTTTTGAATGGTGTCGAAATGGAGTTTTGACACGACTTTCTCATCAATAATAATATTGTAATAATTGGCGGTATCAGCGTCTTTAAACCTGCCCGAAATTTGGGTGCCTTTAAAGTTAATTCGAACAGAAGTGCCCGGCCAGTTTAATTCTGCAGCGGTATGTGTAAAAGCAATTCTTCCCTCATACGAAATATGATTATCACGGAAGGGAATAAATTTTTGTGAAAAAACATTGGAACTGCAATTAGCTAAAATTAAAACAAAAAAGATTTTGAATTGATTCATTACAAGAGATTAAATTAAGACGTTTATTAGTCCTGGTAAATTATTAGTGAAAAATAAAAAGGTAAACCAGCAATCAATGCTAACCCTTGTATTAGTAGTAATTCTGTTAAGAAAGCCCATTTCTGCATGCAACTATTTTACTTTGCTAAAATAGTTTCAATCAGTTGTAATTCCTCTTGTGTATAATCCATTTGCTGCAGGCTATCCAGGTTATTATCTAATTGCTGTACGGAGCTTGCACCAATTAACACCGTTGTCACCCGCTTATCTTTCATTAGCCAGGTAATGGCCATGTGTGCAAGTGATTGGTTACGTAGTTGGGCAATTTCATTTAATGCTTTTATTTTCTCCAACTTTTGTGGCGTAATGTCTGTCGCCCATAGAGAACCGCCGGTTTTTGATGCCCTTGAATTTTCGGGAATGCCTTTTAAATATTTATCAGTGAGCATACCCTGTGCCAGTGGCGAAAACGGAATACATCCCACACCCATTTCTTCCAATACATCCAGCAGCCCATCTTCTACCCATCTTTCGAACATAGAATATTTTGGTTGATGTATAACGCAGGGTGTACCCAATTCTTTTAAAATACTGATGGCTTTTCTGGCTTCAGGTGCCCTGTAATTGGATATGCCTGCATACAATGCACGACCACTTTTTACAGCGGTATGTAAAGCCATCATGGTTTCTTCCAGCGGCGTATTTGGGTCAGGACGATGAGAATAAAATATATCTACATAATCTAATTGCATTCGCTTTAAACTTTGATCCAGGCTGGATAAAAGATATTTTCTGGAACCCCAGTCTCCATAAGGGCCATCCCACATAGTATAACCCGCTTTGCTGGAAATGATCAATTCATCACGGAGAAAACCGGTGAAATCTTTTTTCAATATTGTTCCAAAATTTTCTTCTGCAGACCCCGGCACCGGGCCATAATTATTTGCAAGATCAAAATGCGTAACACCTCTGTCAAATGCCCTGCGGATAATGTTGCGGCCGTTTTCAAAATTATCTACCGATCCAAAGTTTTGCCAAAGCCCCAATGAAATAGCTGGTAATAACAAGCCACTGTTTCCACAACGTTTATAAGGAATTTCGTTATACCTGTTTGATGATGGCGTGTACTGCATCTGGTAATTGTGTTTTGAAAGTTTTTATAAATAGGATGATTTGCTTTTGGCTATTTTTTTATTAAATGTAAAGTTCTAAACTATAATACCTAACGCTGGTACAATTTTTTTTTATCTTTTTAAAAATAAACTTGCCCTTTTTTGAATGGTTGTAAAGATACCTGTTTGAGGACAAATTATTTATAGGTATATCTTAAAGCATCATGTAAAATTATAGCTGACGGATGGAGTCATTGGCTTTGGTAAACAGGCGTGGGTTTTTACCATTTAGTAATTTACAGTAGGAGGCTAATGCCGCTGAATTGGTAGGTACCAGATTGCCTTATTATCTTGAATGGTTTTTAAATAAGCATCCGAGCATATTTATTTAGAAACCATTCTTGAGTAAAAGTAATTTTAAAAGGGTAGTCTTTTTATTAAGATATTGTGAAGTGTATACTATCGTTATTTATTGGTTACATTTAATGAACAAGCGACAGCGATTGATAAGCTAATTCCTTATTCGTAATTTTAAAACCGATTTCATTCAATTCATTTGAAGCTATTTCAAGTGCTTCTAAAAATTCCTGATGGTTGGCAATTGCAACGCTATTTAATTGCTGGTAATACCTAATGCCGCTCATTAGATTATTTAAATATTCCTGGTAGTATTTCTTTCTTTTATTATCCGGTTCTTTACCGGCATCTGATGCAAGTTGTTCTTTCAGGTAGGTCATATAGAGGGCTAACTCAGCAATAAACATATGCGGCCTGTGTTTGTCTTCAACAATATTTGTTCGGCCATAAATATGGTCAGTCATTGTTTGCAGAGATACTACTTTGTTGAAATAAACAATATTGGGCCCCGGGCAAATAGTAACAGCTTCCTGTCTTTTTACAAATGGTACATGGTAAACTTTAGAAGCGGCATTGCTTAAGCCTACGCACAAACATTCTTTGTCTAATACGCCATTTAGTTGTTTTTGATAATCTTCCGGGGAAAGTTCTAGTGATTTAAGTTGAGCAATTTTTAATTGCTGGTATTTGTGTGATGCTGTACAAATAGGCACTTCGGTAAATTCTGTATTAAATGCAAGGTGCTTTTCGGTACAGGGACTGCCCGGTTTTCCTTTGTTAATTCGTTCTTGTTTTTCTATAGCAGCACTTGTGCCTTTTAGATAGTGAAATCTTACGCCTAAAGGAGAATTGTTACTTAATACAATGTCTTGCCGCTTTGCCTTGCACAATAAATTTAATGTATTATCATCAACAGTAGTAGCTTCGGGCACAACCAAAAATGGCGTTCCCCAACCGGTACTTTCAATGCCATAATGTGTATGAAGGAATATATCTTCTTCGTATGTACCAATGCCTCCCTGTGCTGTTATTTTAACAGGATGTGGCCCATTGAAACCATTGCGACCTTTTGCTTTGATAGCATTGTTATAAACCTCAAATATGGTAGCAATCAGCTCGTCTTTTTTGGTTTTAAATTCTTCCATTATCGGCCCCATCAGGTAGCCGTCTGTTGCAAATGCATGCCCTCCACAATTTAAGCCCGATTCAATCCGGAATTCGCTTACCCAGATACCTTTTTTTGCAAGGTATTTACCCTGTATGATTGCTGAGCGATAATCACTCACTTTAATTACTATTTTCTTCTTAAACACGCCCTGTTCATCGGCATCAAACTCAGTACATTTTTCCAGGTAGTTGTACAGGCGTGGATTCATGCCTGCAGAAAAAATAATGGACGAATTGGTAAGGTCACTTTGCAGGTAGCCTCTCAACGCAGTTACAGCTTCTGAACCATCGTCTATTACTGAGCCCTTTTCATTTCTTTTATCACTGTCTATTTTGGTCATGATGTTTACATCAATACTTCCAGGTATAAGTTGGGTGCGTAAAAATGTAGCCACTTCTTGTTTCTCCAGGTTGTTCGGTGCATCCATCATGTGATGATACAAATGTTTTAACTCACTGTCATCCGGCAGCATCTCAAAATATTTTACAATTTCAGATCCGGTTTCAAATGCAGATTTTTTTATCTTCTCCATTTGATCCTTCACTATTTTATTTACCAGGTTTAGGTAATCGGTAATTCTTTTGGCACGATAGTCTGCTTCGTTTTTAGTAATAGGATGATAAATCTGTTGTATAGCCGGATAATAATAGCTTCTCATCATTTCAATCAATCCATCTTCAACAATCGAAATAACGGAAGCAATTCCAAAACGGGCCACTTTTATCGGCGAGTCAATTGTATAAGCCAATCCCATAACAGGGATGTGAAATTTATGTAGGGGATGTTGGTTCATGCGTTAATGTAATTTGCCATTGTTGTATTAAAAAAATTGTTTACACGGCTATAATGTTACCGCTGTTTTAAAATATAAAGGTACTATAAAAATAATAAAAGACCTTATTGTCCTTAAATATCTGCCCTTTTTAGTAATCTTTTAACTGTAACTGTTTATGAATAAGTAGTCATCAGTTTAAACCAGCCTAAAGCGCTGTTTATAAGAAATATTACTGGCTTAGTGAATTGCTTTGAACGCTTAACTAAACTGGAAACTAAATGGTTAGGTGTTATCCAATTAAATAAGCCAGGCCGTTGTTAACTGGTTCGCATAAATCACTCATTGTATTGTTTCTGCACATTTTTTCAAAAAGATCTCTCACTCCCTTGTATTCATCATGAATGGGGCAGGGATGGGTGGAGGCACATTTGCTTAATCCTAACCCACATTGTTTAAATACATCTTTTCCATCAATGGCTTCAATGATAGCGATGATGGGCTGTGCCTTTTGCCTTTCCGTAATATAAAAACCGCCGGTTGGCCCTTTGGCGCTGTTGATTACATTTTCCTTTACCAGGGTTTGCAGCATTTTCCCCACCGTATGTTCGCTGGCATCTATAAATTCGGCAATCTCTTTTATGCCGGCTTTTTCACCGGAATCAAATTTTGAGGCCAGGTAAATAACTGCTTTAACAGCTGTTTTGCAAGTGAGGCTTAGCATATTTATTGATTTAAAAATATTTTCCCCTCCTCCGATATCCGATCATGATTCCATGCTGGCTGAAAGGTGAGTGTTACAATTATTTTCATAGCAGTAAAAGTAGTTTCCATTACATTTTTTACAGCGTCTGTAATAGATGCACCCATGGGACAAAATTGTGTTGTTAAAGTCATTGTAACAAAAATGGTGGAATTTTCTTCATCAAAATCAAGCTGGTAAATTAAACCCAGATCTACAATATTCAATTCAATTTCAGGATCAACCACCTGTTGCAATGCTGCCAATGCAATAGTACACTTAACCGGATTATTTGTAATTACATTCATGTTGTTACAGGTTTATGTAGTAGTAATTTTATCATATTCCAATTAAACAATACGGCTGCTGTTACCAAAAATACTGCACCGGTTTGCAGTAGAAAAATGTTTACGGTAAGCACGCCTGCAATGAAAAAAACAAATCCGGTTCCATAAGTAATGGCCATTGCTTTAAATAGTATACTGCTGAACAAATCTTTCGGGTTGGGGGTTTTTCCCAACCCGGCTTTTTGGTGGTATACCTTATTCCACACAATAAACGGCAAGGTTTTAAAAGTCATGCCGAAGATAATTGCAGTTATCCAGCCAAAAAAAATAATAAAGCCGTATACCAGCACCAGACGGGTATTCATGTTGTTCAATATAAGCAAACCGATGATGATAAATAACAGCAGCATGGGTAATAACATAATGGCTACAGCAAGCAATGAAGTTTTCATTGGCTCATCTACCTGCTTGCGAATGCGCTGCCGGTAACATTTAAAACAATAGTAGCCAAAAAGTGCGACCGCTGCGAATACTGCAACAACAGGTACTAAATAAAAGCTGGCAGTTGGATAATATAAAAAGAGTAATAAAAAAATAAGTAAGCCACTATTTATTAAAATATAAATAAGCCACAACAACCTTGGGTTGCTGTATTTTGAAATTAAAAACATCGGAATCAATCTCGATCCTACTCCTATTACCATTAATAAAAACCAACCAATAATTCCCATGTGTGCATGCAGGGGAAGATAGGCCAACGAATCTTTTGAGAATACCGGGTAAGCAAAATTATATACCAGGGCAACACCTAAAGAAGCAGTGAGCAATAACCACAAGGCTGCAGTAAAAAAAAATACGGTATGTGCATTTTCTGTTTTGCTTTTGCTGATGGTGCCGGCAATATTAATGAGATAACAAAGGATGGAAAACAGTATCAATACACCGCCCCACCTGGCGGGCCAGCCCATATTAAAAACGTAAAATCCATAAAGTAACAATGGTATGCCTGCAGCAGCAGAGACAAATGAAAGATGTGCCAGTGCTACACTGTACAGTCTGCTCTCGGTTAACACAGGTAACAACTGGTGACTGGCGCCCAAAATAATCATCGTACCCCAGCCCAATGCCATGGCATGTGTAATGGCTAAAATATGTGGATGAAAGTAATGACCGGTAAATGATTCTGCAGAAAAAAATAGTAACAGGTTAGCCGTCAGTAAAGCCAAAGCGGCATAACTGTAAAAAGGTATAACCACTTTATAGCTGGTGTTTTTTACAGCGTCGTTATTAGTAGTTACAAACATATCAGGCCTTAAAAATTAACAGCTGCACTTCGTCATCGCAGATTTCTTTTATTCGGTAATCAAGTTTTCTATCTGCCAGTTCCGGTAAAAGAAAAACGGGAATCCGTTTGTGAAAAACAAATAAAGCTTTATCCGGGAGCAAATTTTTTAGCGCCTCCAGAATGGTTAGCATCGGTTGTGGCATTTCCATTAACCGCACATCAATGGTTTCCATTTTGCCGGCATATTGTTGCAGTTTATCATCCCAGTTGCCTGCTTTATCAGTCTTTGTAAAATCAGGTTTAAACGGCGCCTGGCTTGTTTTATAAAAATAGGTATAAACCAGGTTGTCAGCAATTGTTTCAGCATATGAATGAAATCCCTGCTTATTTAATAGCGACATTAATGGAGTAGGTTCAAAACTATTGATGATTTTTAAAACCTGTCCTTTTTGCAGGCTTTTTGTTTTTGTAATAATTTGTTGTAACGGATCATTGCCCACGTAAAGAATAGATCGCACATCAAATTCTATAATTTGTTTCTGATGGATGTTCTGCATAAAATCCGGTATTTTCTTTTTTATGCCTGATGCATTAGTTACTATTGGCTCGTTACATTCAAAGCCCAATGGTTGCAGCGTTTTATAAAAATCTGCTAAAGTGCATCCACCAATTTTACTTGCCATGGCAATAGATGCCCGGCCTGCCATCAGCTTGCGTATAAAAGGATTTCTAAGTTTTTCAAATTTCGGCGAAATGCCCACAATGGCATCTAATGCACCAGGGTGTTGCTTTAATATTGTGGCAATTTTTGTATGGGCGTTAATTATTGTCATTATAAAAACGTTCAAAAATGTTACATTTCTTTCGGCTTTAGCCAGGCCCAAACTTAAAAATCTATAAACCAGTAACAATGAATTAATACCCGTTATTCATTTTAAGAAATGGGCCTGGTGCCGTTGAAGTGGTGATTGGTTTTTCCCGGGTATAAAATTTATTCTGCTATTTGTGCTTCCATCTCCAATGCTTTTGGAAACAGTATATTATTTTCCAGGTGGATATGTAAATGCAAATCATCTTCAAATTCATCCAGCATGCGGTAGAGCAAACTGTAGGTTGCGCAGGCATCTTCTGGTAATGTATAATTGTTGGTTAGTGTTCTTATTTCTTCCAGGTTTTTTCCAACCAGTTCATGCTCCATCTCCATCATATTTATGGGATTTCTTACGGTACCAAAATGTGCCGCATGCAATGGCTGGTTCTTACTTTTTGTAGCTACCAATTCTTTAATGTAAGGAAAAAGTACTTTTTCTTCTTTTGCCAGGTGCGATGTTAATTCTGCATATACTTCCTGTACTAGTTTGTTCACTGCATGCAGTTCCGGGTGATGAGCGCCATGCACCTGCATTACTTTTTCTGCATAAGCTTTTATATCCGGCAATGTTTTCTTTACATAACTGTGGTGTGTGTTAACGATATAGTCAGCCAAAAAATCGAGTGTCCAGTCGTTGTAAGGCAATGGTCGGGATGTGGGTACTTTATCAGCTTGTTGCAGTTCCTGCTCCACTTTGGTTACATCCAGCCCTTTCTCAGCACAAGCTTGTTTCACTGTCTTTTTTCCACCGCAACAAAAATCAAGACCATACTTTTTAAATACCTGTGCCTTGCGTAAATCCTTTGCAGCAAGCTGTCCCAGGGTTTCTTCATCTTCTCCACTAATGCGTTTTGAGATAAGTACTTTCCACCACTCGGGTCCTTGCTCCAGGTATTCCCAGTTAAAGATGTTTCCTCTTTCGCCCAGCAGTTGGTAGTACAATGGCTTGGGGTCATGATCGTTGTGGATGGTGAGGCTTTCACCTTCCTGCAGCTCATCAAATCGTACAAAAATGGTGGGATGTTTTTGTCTTGGTTCCAGCAACGTTACGTTGAGTATGTTTTCTTCTGTTGTTTGCATTTTATATTTTTTTAGTTTGATAAGGCAAAGGTATAGGTATTTAATTAATAAAAGTAAACAAATACTTTTATTTTACAATTATCAGACAAAAAATTTTATTTGAATGGATAAGTATACCGATTATACCCTCTTGTATGTCCAATGCCGAAATTGATCGGCACCGTACTTATTTACCAAATCCTTTCACACTGCGCCATGGCACATGCTTTCAGCCAGCACATCCCAATAGCGATTGGGAGCCTGTGATAGATTCTGTTTAGTATTACTTACCGGCTTTTGGTGTGTTATTATTTTGAATTTGTGTGAATAGGAGATAAAATTCTCGATTTTTTTTTTGAAAGTGATAGATTATTGGAAACAAAAGTTTGAGACTAGCCTATCAATTTTACCTCGTGAATTTATTCAACAGTGCTGCAACTTATTACTAAGCAGGATTGTTGAACTATGTGTTGTTATAAGCTATCCTTAAATGACATATTTGCCAATAAAAGATGCCTGTTTTATTGCAGCCTGTTAGTTTTTTATCAGGAAATACCTTTATTTTTTATACAAGTTACCGGTAAGCAATAAAAACAGGAATTGAAGGCGCCAGATGCTATGTATTTTAATATTCAACAAAAGGTAATTCAGCTGTTTCATGTAATTTATTTTGAGTATTTAAAACAGGGTTGATATTTTTCAATCCTTTTCTGCTGCGGATAATAAACCATACCAGGGGGATTACACCACCTAAAGTAAACAAGGCACCACCTGCCATACGCAACCATGTGAGGGTTTGAAAGCCGGTACTTTCAATGAACGCAGCACTGCGTGCATACCATAATCCATTTTCTGTTACGGTTTTAAACTGGTAAATGCCTGCAGGAAATAAATCGAGCAATACCATTAGCAACAAGCCAATATTGATTGACCAGAATGCAGTTTTTATAACACGGGGTTTCCACCATTCGGCTTTAAATAATAACTGACAACAAAATAAAATTGTAGCAAGTGCCAGGTTTCCATACACGCCCATTAATGCCGCATGCGCATGATTTACGGTAAGGTAAGTGCCATGCTCGTAATAGTTTGCAATAGGCAAATTAATGATAAAGCCAAGTACACCTGCTCCAAAAAAATTCCAGAAATTTACCCCTATTAAAAATAGAAATACTTCAGAAAATCCAAAGCGTTTTGAGTGATCGCCATTTACGTTATGTTCATTTTCTAACAGCCGTGGCAATTTGCTAAATCGGTAAGCTTCCAGCGTGAGTAATACCAATGGTATTACCTGCAGTGTTGAGAATACAGAACCCAGCGCCATGGTAAAAACCGGTTTTCCATTCCAATAAAAATTATGTGAAATGCCCAATAGGCCCGAGCCTAAAAATAATAGCGTGGCGAGATAAATTACACGGATAACTGCCTGCTTATTTACCAGGCCCATCAATACCATAAAGTAACCAATTAATACAGTGGTAAAAACTTCAAAGAAGGCTTCGGCCCACATATGTACCACCATCCACCGCCAGAAATCGGCAATTACAAAATTGGTTTTTGGCGTAGCAATAAACCCTGAAATAAATAAAATGATAATGCTGAAAGTGGTATACACTAACCAGTTCGGCAATGCCCATGGCTGTTTTAATTTCATTACCGGATTTATGCCCCGGTATAAAGTAATAGCCCAGATTATAAAAACTACTGCAAGCAGCACTTGCCATAATTTACCCATCTCTACAAACTCCCATCCCTGGTGGCCAAGCCAATACCATTTGTTACCCAACAATCCTTTTGGCCCCATCAGGATGCCCGCAAATGAACCGGCCACCAATAATACTGTAAGCCAGAAAATTGTATTGATAAGTGTAACCTGAGTCTTCGTTTGCTTTGGCGCAACCAACGACATCATAAAAAATGAGGCTCCAATCCAACAGGCAGAAATCCACAATAAGGATAATTGTACATGCCAGCTTCTTGTTACTGTAATGGGTAATACTTCCGAAATATTAAAACCAAAATAGTTTACGAATCCAACAAAATCGTGTACTGTTAATATACCGGCCAACACCTGCACGGCAAAAAGCAAAATAGCTACATAAAAAAACTTATAGGTAGATTTTTGTATTGCATCCGGTATAAATTTTTTTATCTCATCTTTTGTCATAAATAATTGCGCTTTATTTGTATAAATGCCATCGTCCAGCTTTTCTAGTTTGCCATGATAATACATTACTAGCCCTAAGCCAATTAGTAATCCCAGAGAGCCAATAATACTCCAGATGATTACTGCAGAACTAGGTGTGTTTCCAGCCGCCGGGTCATAAGGCCAGTTATGGGTATAGCTGTAATTTTTTCCTGGCCTTTCTACACCACAAACCCATGCACCCCAAAAGAAAAATGCCGTAAGCGATTTTATTTCATTCTTATTGGAGATGTAACCAGTTGGTTTAAACCCGCCAGTTGCGGCAGGATTGGTAAATTTTTCAGTATAATATTTCACCAGTTCATTGGCTGCATATTCTTGTGCATCCGAAAGTAAAAGGCTATTATTATCCTTATTGAATTTGTTCTTTTTAATTTCGGATCTTACTTGTTCTGTAATTCCTTTTTTTAGCAAATCCGTATTTGCACTGGCTTTAAGATTTGCCTGGTAATAGTTATTCATAAATACAGAAATATAATGCAGCCCTTCAGCTGTAAAATCAGGCCCCCGGTTTGCACCATCACCAAACATACTGCCGTATTCCATTAAAGCATATTTCTGAAATACAGCCTGTCCATCCAATACATCTTCTTTAGAAAAAACAGTTTCATTTTTTGAAGAAACATAATTTGGAATGGGCGGTGCTTCAGTATAAGTATGTACGGCAATCATAATGACTCCCGCAATACTGATAGTAAAAATAATAAGCAGGGGTAACCACCAGTTTTTGGGGTTTAAGAGGTAATTGATGAAGTTATTTGCAGGCATTTTGATAAATTTTATGGGCAAATATAATAAATAAGGATAAATTTGTCTTTAATTATTTCGTAGCAATTTTTCAAAAAGAAGAATTTAAACTTGCGTACGTATTTCTATTTATAATTGATTAAAATGCTCCAGATAACAAAGATTGTTCGTTTTGAAATGGCACATGCCATACATGGATATGCTGGTGGGTGTAAAAACATTCATGGGCACTCTTACATATTACATGTAACCGTAACAGCGCCTCAACAAAAGGAAGGTTATGTAAAAGCGCCAGGTTATTTGCTTGATTTTAAAGATTTAAAACGGATTATAACAGCTGAAGTTGTTAAGCCATTTGATCACATGCTGGTATTGTCAAAGGCATTTATTGAAGAAAACGAAGCTATCAAAAATCAGGATAATCTTTTTGTTTTTGATGCCGAACCTACAGCAGAAAATTTACTGGTTTATATACAACAGGCCCTTCAGTTAAAAATGCCGGATAAAATAAAACTGAACCAGTTAAAGCTTTATGAAACCAGCGATTCCTATGCTGTTTGGACAAACGATGATGTAGCATATTAAACTTTTTTACTTATAAAGTGATTTCGTCAGATGCGATGTTGCAGTGTATGGCATGATATAGATCAATTGTGGAAATGATTTTCATCAATTTGTTTAGTAAAGCGATGGATACTTTTGCATTGTTAATTTTTTTTTATGGTAATCGCCAATAATCTTCTTGATAAGTATAATGTTGCTGTACCTAGGTACACCAGCTATCCAACAGTTCCTTTCTGGAACGAATCCATAAACAAGCTGCAATGGAAGCGTGCGTTTCAACAACAGTTTGTAAGTAAAAATAGCGTTGATGGGGTAAGCTTATACCTGCATCTTCCTTTTTGCGAATCGTTGTGCACCTACTGTGGCTGCAATAAAAAAATTACTACCAATCATAGTGTTGAGGAAGCGTATATTGAAACTATTTTAAAAGAATGGGCTATATATAGATCGATGATGACGGAGGCGCCCATAATTCGTGAATTACATTTGGGCGGTGGTACGCCAACTTTTTTTTCGCCAGCAAATCTTACCCGATTAATGGAAGGTATTTTTAGCAGTGCCGTTATTCATCCACAACATGAGTTTAGTTTTGAAGGCCACCCCAACAATACAACAAGGGAGCATTTACAGGCTTTGTATCATCTCGGATTTAGAAGGGTGAGTTATGGAGTGCAGGACAATGATCCTGAAGTACAGCGGATAATCAACCGCATTCAGCCGGTAGAAAATGTGCAGCTTGCTACAGATATTGCCAGAGAAATTGGTTACCAATCTGTAAATTTTGATTTAATTTATGGGTTGCCATTGCAGAACCTGGAAAGAATGAAAAAAACAATATTGCAAGCCATTGCAATGAAACCAGACAGAATTGCTTTTTATAGTTATGCGCATGTACCCTGGACCAGCAGGGGACAGCGCCTTTTTGATGAAAAGGATTTACCCTCCACCGAAGAAAAAATGCAGCTTTACCAGTTAGGTAAAAAATTGTTTACAGAAAATGGC
>JBBQEA010000141.1:0-13739 GCA_038320245.1 Chitinophagales bacterium
TACCGATAACGTTGAGTATTTGCGAAGGCGGGGAATTCATTGCTCGTCCAGCCTGGAACAAATGCTGATTGAAAAAACTGAAATTGAAGATAACAACTAAAAGCCAAATTACTAACGTCCAGCCGAAACTGAAGCTGATAGGGAACTACAGCCGAAGATGTCAACGTCCAGCCCTGCTTTTGCAAATACTTTTGTTTTATGCAGTTTATTTGTCAGTTGGGTCATTGAAATAATTATTTGTCGAAAAATATGAGCTATTGAAAGCTAACCTGTGTTTCATTAATTACTTTCACTTCTTTTGTTTTAAAAACAACAGTAGATTTTTGTGAAACAATCCAATTCGTCGTCGTTGTAAATGTTGCTTCAGCTTTTTCACTCAAAAAAATTTCTGATGCAGTGAGGTCTTTCATGTTCTTATATTTCTTTTTCATTTGCTCTAACAAAAAGTCTTTATCATAATCTGTATCAGTTTGAATTGTCAAACTAATATCGTTTTTCTTTGAACTTGTGGTTATGACAGCAGGCATCTCAATGTCGCCGAATTCTCCCATTGCATTTACGTCATGTACCATTGCCTTTTTAGATATTGAGGAGTTATATGGAAATGTGAGGGAATATGCTCCCATGATGTAGTTAAATTCATTAATCATTGTTTCTAATATTTTTGGCTCGTTTAATTTGAAATAACTAACTACTTTTTGTTTTAAACTGTCAATGTGAGTGGTTGTCTTCCCTGCCTTCTCACCAAATTCTTCAATCATTGTAGAAGTTACATGTTCAATCATTTTTAAAAACTCATCGCTGTTTTTTACTTTAAGAGCTTGCCCAGTTTTCTTGTCAACTAATATTTCGTATTGAAAAGCTTTTGTTTCCTTTTCTATATTTTTTATCATTTTAGCGAAGATGTTTACAACAGAATCTACTGTGGAGATAGAAGAGTTTGATTTAACATCTAACGCATTGGGTTCACTAGCATATAATAAGGTATAGGTTTTAATTGTGTCAATAACCTTAATGCTGTAGTTTGCTGTTGCTTCTGTATTATTGAAAAGACTGTCTTTAATGAAGATTTTGGTATAAGACTCTGTATGAACTTTTTTAAAGTCTCCCAATTTCCAATTTGGCTTTATTGTATGTAATTGTTTATTGGACTGTCCAAAAACAAAATTGGAAAGCAGCAGACAAATTACAAAAAAAAAGTGTTTTATGTTTATCATTTAAATCTTAAATTAAAGTAAAAATTTTGGAGAATTGCACACAACGTTTGTATTGCCGCCACTCAAATCTAATCACTTGCGCAAATACAACCAAAATAGTCTGATTTACGAATGTGTTGAAAAATGATAATCAGCCCAATGGCTGGCGGATTGAAGCGGTTACCTCGTTAAGCCCTATCCGAGTATTCACTTGAAAAAAACGAGCAGGAAGCTGGCCTTGTACCGGAGTAAAAGGGAAAGGCTCCCGATAAAAGATCGGAACAAGCGCAACAAAAGTTGATAGCAGTTCAACTATCCATAGCCCCAAATTATCATAAGAATTTATCTTTTTGTTAAGGCTGATATTTAGCTGAATCATTTGAACCCATTTTGTAGTTGTCTTTTTCTTGTTCCGATAGGTAATAAAAGGGCGCAATTTTTACCGCATGGCTTTATCAGCAACCCGTTCCAATCGGCTGATGAATCCTCACAGGCCTAGAGCGCTGTTGCTGTGGTTTGTTGTTACCAAAAATCTACTGCTGCTCACTATGCTGTTGAGCTCAAACATTGGCTTTACCAATGTTGCTGCTTAGTGCAATTTTGAGTTGTGTAACTTTGATGTATCAAACAGCTTACATGGACACTTACGAACGCCAGGCATTTACAACATTATTGAGTTGGCAAAATAAAATGATTAAAACACCTACCTTTTTAAACAGGTTGGCAAAGAAAATGCAAACTAAAATAAATACCTGGATACCAGAAAAAGTGCATGCGGCAATAACAACTACCATTAAACAGATGTTTCGTGCAGTGCTCTTTGGATCTACCTACACTACCATAAAACCGGTGACCAATACAAGCCTTCAGTTACGTGAAATGGCAGTACGGAAACGCATAAAAAATTACAAAAATACCGCTGCAATTGAAGGTGGAATAACGGGTGCAGGAGGCATATTGCTCGGCCTTGCCGATTTTCCAATTTTAATTGGAATAAAGCTAAAACTACTATTTGATATTGCCTCCCTGTATGGTTTTGATGTTAAAGACTATAGAGAAAGAGTTTACATACTCCACGTTTTTGAATTGGCCTTTTCCAGCGATGAACATAGAAAAAATGTTTACTTTAAAATGGTAGATTGGGATAAGCAGTCTAATGACCTTCCGGATAATATCGACCAATTTGACTGGCGCAATTTTCAGCAGGAATATAGGGATTATATTGACCTGGTAAAGATGGCACAATTAATACCTGTAATTGGTGCCCCTGTTGGAATAGTTGTAAATTATCGGCTGATAAAAAAGCTGGGTGCTACTGCTATAAATGCTTACAGAATGAGATTGCTGAAATAATTTTTTAATCGGCACCACATCAAAGTTACAAATGTGACCAACGCTTTTTGATGTAGTGAAAAAAGCATGAGTTAAATTTTTAAGCAGGACGCTCTATTTTCATTTCTTATTTTTTTTCGACAGCTAAATAATTGAATACTGGTTACCGGATAAAGGACGTAATACCAAATATAATTTCATGATAGGCCAATGGGCGCTGGCTGAAATTATGTGTGATGGCTTAGCGTGAAGGCATTTGGTAAATACCGATTGGACTAATTACAGAGTATAATCGGTATAATATCTACTAATAAACAGTGCTGCCTCAGGTGCTGGCATTCATTGCAGGTTCTGCACGGAACCGCAACCCGGTAAATAAAAAACATACAAGCTTAGTTGCAAAAATTCGGAGATGCATGTGCTGCCCGGATAAAAAAGATCGATCATCTGCAGGCTTTCGTCTGTACAACGATAGCACTAATTTTTTAATGGTCGCTTCTTAATCATTCCACCTTTAGTATCTCTAATACTGCTCATTACAACAAAAGCTTTACTATCAATTTTTTCAAGCTCATTATTAAGGCGGTTAACTTCCAACCTTGTTAGTACAGTATAAACTATTTCAATATCGTTTTTTTCTCCTTCATAACCAAACCCACTTTTGCCGTTGTAAACTGTAACACCACGCCCTAATGTTTCAATTATCATTTGCTTTATTTTTTGGCTTTGAGCAGATATGATTGTAACACCGGTATATTCTTCAATTCCCTCTATAATAAAGTCTAGCGTTTTGGAAGCCGATAAATAAGTAATGATTGAATACAGCGCAATTTCCACTGAAAGAAAGTAAGCAGCAACCGAAAATATCAGGACATTGATAATGATAATGATGTCGCCGATTGTTGTTCTGAATTTTCGGCTTAAATGAATTGCCAACACCTCTGTTCCATCAATAACTGCACCGCCTCTTACTGATAATCCGATGCCTGCTCCAAGAAAAAAACCTCCAAATACTGCCACGAGCAAACTGTCATTTGTTACGTTGGGGAATGTAACAGTTGCTACTACTAAAGCAAGACCTAAAATAGCCAACATTGTTTTAATCGCAAAAGGTTTACTTATGATGTAGTAAGCAAGAATAACAAAAGGAATGTTCACACAAATCAATAAAACAAAAAGCGGTATGGATGTAAGGTTTGATATCAGCAATGAAATGCCTGTAGCTCCACCATCGATAAAATGATTGGTAAGGAGAAATCCTTTGAAACCAAATGCCGCTGAAAATATTCCAAGCGTTATTAAAGCAAAGTCTTTTATGTAACCTATAAAAGTGATTTTAAATTCCCGCATTCCTTTAGCAAGTTCATAGCTGGAATAGCGGGTTTTATCACCCAAATTTTTATTCTTGGGTTTAAGTATTGTCTCGATAATTATTTGTGTCCAAATTGACTTCATATTCTTTAACACGGTACCGCTTTACTCTTTGCAGGAAACGCTCAGGGATTTGTGCAGTTGGCAAATTGATGAACCGACAGTGCGGAACCGTAGTTAAATTTATACTTAAAAGTTGATGATAAAAATTTATGTCTGTAAGAACCCTGCCCAAATACAATTGAAGACCTTCTAAATTTATTTGCCGTGGTTAAGAAAAATTATTCAGCGATGCCTATCAAACCGTTTCTGAGCGATGGTTTTGCAAATAGTTAATTGTACTTCCATTTAGCATTACCAGCAGTAAGGTCATTTTTTTAGTAGCCGCTGTATTAATACACTGCTTCTTCAAAATTGCATCTCAACAGGTTTAGAATTTTTGAGTTCAGTGACAGCTGCCGGGCTTTTTATGATTACAGTGTTTGTAAACCTGGCAACTATCGGGTTATATTTTTGAATGCTTTTTGAAAAATCATATTTTGAAGTGTCTCCCTTTGGTCCGCAAGTTGCTTGCATCGCCCTATCTAATATAGTTACTGGCAGCACAATTATTTCCCTCCGGTTACTATCGGCTTTTTAGGTTTATAAGTAACTAAGCCATTTTTTTTCTTTATGATTCTGCTTGTAATTTCCATACCATTTGCAAATAGGGTAAAGCAATACAACAACCAATATCCACACTAAATAAATAACCCAAAGTTCAACACCGCTGCCTTCCTTTGGTCTGCCGAAGTTAAATCCGAATAATAAATCCGGGCTTTTAAATCCCTGAAGAAAAACCATTGCAAACATAAGCGGGTGAATAATAAACCAGTGAATTACAAAATAAAACAGCGGAACTTTTCCATAAACTTTTGCAATATCCGTGAACTTGCTTTCCCTTCCCTCGATAAAGGAAATAATTAAAAACATGATGCCCAAAGTTAGCAGGCAAAATAAAAGTGAAGGAGGATATTTAGTTACATTAATAAAAGAGAGAAAACTGTACAGGTCATTTTTTTGTGATACCCATTTAACTGAATCACCATAAATATTAATCAACCTTATAACTACAAAAAGCGACAAACTTGCCAGTCCGGTTTTTAAAAATATTTGCTTTCTTTTCTCAATTGATTTTTCAAAAATCTGGCCTGTCCAAAAACCAACCAGCATAATTCCCAGCCAAGGTATTGGCGGGTAGCCAACTACAAAAGTAATTCCGCTTCCAAGAGGATAAGCAGTTGTGGCAAAAAAAGGTATCAGGATTTTTTTAAAATAAGAAGTTTCTGCAAGTGGTATAAGTGGAAATAAGTTGTGTAAGAAAATAATCATCAACCCTATTATTCCAATTGTTTTTAAAGAACATTTTAACAGCAAACTCAGGATGATAAACCCAAACCCAATAGCCGACAACACATCAAAGAGAAATACATTAAAATGAATATCAAACCATAGGGCAAAGTTTACAAGTGTAAGGTCTAAAACGATTAACCAAATACCCCTTGTTAACAAATGATTGCTACTATCAGCCAAATTATTTTTTCTTTTAAAAGAAATGTATGCAGATGCTCCTGATAAAAAAACAAAAGTAGGAGCACACAAGTGGGTAATCCAACGGGTAAAAAATAATGCAGGTGTTGTAGTTGATAAATCTGTTGGCTGCTGGGTGATGGAGGTTATGTGCAATAAATCACGGGTATGGTCCAATGCCATAATAACCATTACAATTCCCCTTACAATATCAATACTGCTAATGCGTTTCATTTTTCAATACTCGTAAAATAATACCAATTTATTGTTTTTTATTTTTACAATACCAGGGAAATTTCCCAGCTGCCAATGATCAATAAAATAAGATTTTTCTTTTGATGACATCTTGCTTTCAGAAGTTAACTAAACCAACTATTGCTGTTTGATTTTCCCGGACCTTTCCTGAAAAACTCTATCTCTTACACAACGATCATGCTGTATTTGATCAGGTACGATAGATGAACCTTACTGAACTCGATTGTAAAAGTCTTTGTGCTGTAGTATAATTCTATTGTTACTATTCTTGCTAATGTAAAAATCGATCTCATTAGTCCGTTCGTTGCCTGTATCATTGTTATCCGTCTACAATGGCATCAGCAACGCCAATAAACCTCGTTGAATTTATACTTACTGGCTTTGCAGCTGCTTTAATTTCTGTAATTTAGTACAGTTGTAATAAAAAATACCGATGACAGCAGATGATACCTATGGCTTAGTGATGTGCGGTGGAAACAGCTCCCGGATGGGAATAGATAAAAGCAAAATCATCTACCATAACAAGGAACAACGTTATCATGTATATGACCTATTGCAACCTTTTTTTCAAAAGGTAATTCTTTGCTGCAACAATATACAGGCCGCCAGCATTCAAACGCCCTACCATTATTTAACAGACGATCATCTCTATAAAAACATCGGACCGATGGGCGCATTGTTAACAGCTTACAAAGCTTTTCCCGATAAAAATTTTGTGGTGGTTGGATGTGATTATCCCTTTCTTACCATTGCCAGCATGAATATTTTTATCAGTAGTATTGTTAACAAAAAACAACCTGTTGCTTTTTACAATGAATCAGTTAACCTGTACGAACCACTATTGGCCTATTACACAGCGTCAAATAAAGATGGTATCAAAAAGATTTTTGCAGATGGAAATTATTCGCTCCAATATTTTTTAAGGCAACAGCAAGCCGAACGGTTTACTAATTTTAAATCTGCGGAAATTAAAAGCATTGATACCACCCAAGAAATGGAAGCAGCACAGCAACAATTTAAAAAATTATGAACCCTATCATACCCGATCCATCAGTTACTGCAGTTAACATTGTCCGGAGTGCAGCATCCGGCACCACGCAGCTATCAGACATGGTAGCAACAGAAGAACCGCTGGAAATTATTATGGCCTGGCAGCAGGATGGCAGTAAGATGAATAAGAATATTTCTGTTACCATGCGCACACCCGGCAACGATACAGCGCTTGCCGCAGGCTTTCTTTTTACGGAAGCCATCATTAAAAATGCGTCGGAAATAAAAGAAATTACAACTGCTTCTTTTAACAGCAATCGAATATTGGTGAGCTTGCAAAATGAAGCTGCTCCCAACTTGCAACAAACCGACCGGAACTTTTATACCAGCTCCAGTTGCGGCGTGTGTGGTAAAGCCAGTATCGATGCTATTAAAACCGTTTCTGCATTTAAACACCTGAAAAGCAATACAACCATTTCAGCCGAAACATTGTATTGTTTACCAGCAATAGTAAGGGAGCAACAACAAACTTTTAATCAAACAGGAGGCTTGCATGCGGCGGCATTGTTTACCCCGTCAGGTTCAATTATACTAGTACAGGAAGATGTTGGCCGGCACAATGCATTGGATAAATTAATTGGCACGGCATTCATGAAAAATATCCTTCCGCTTGCTGCAGATATTTTACTATTAAGTGGCAGGGCCAGTTTCGAATTGATACAAAAAGCCACGATGGCTGGCATTGTAATTGTTGCAGCTGTAGGGGCGCCTTCCAGCCTTGCAGTTAAACTGGCAGATGAGGCAGGAATAACATTGGTTGGTTTTTTGCGTAACAACGGTTGTAATATTTATTCCCATCCAGAACGAATAATTTTTCCGGCATAAAAAATAATTATGAAACTACGACTAAATGGTAACGCTATCCGGCTGCGGCTTTCACAAACGGATGTTGCAAAACTGGCGCTTGAAGGTGTGCTGGAAGAACAGCTCAGTTTTTCTAAAGAAGCAGCCTTGTTTTACCGCTTACTGGCAATGGAAGAAATTCATAAGCCTGCTATCAGCTATGCAGAAAATAGTATTACGGTGACGATACCTAAAGACTTCACGAACAACTGGCCGGATAATAATGTAACAGGCACCAGCGCTACGCATACGACAGCTGACGGAACAGAAATATTTATATTAATTGAAAAAGATTTTAAATGCCTCGATAATACCGAAGAAGATCAATCGGACAATTTTGCCAACCCCAAATTAATGATGCCATAATGAAAGAGCAACAAAAGCACGATGCAGCAGAAAACCCGGCAACATTTACGGGTTTAGAAAAAGGCTCCATTAAGAAAGTAGCAGCAGGTATTCCAGCCGTTATTTCCAGTTTTGAGCAAACTTTTGGTAAAGCTGGTTTGCTGCGGGGATGGAAAGCGCTTTTTAATCTGAATAAAAAAGGGGGATTTGATTGCCCAAGTTGTGCATGGCCCGACCCTGATGACGACCGTTCTTCCATTGCAGAATATTGTGAGAACGGCGCAAGGGCTGTGGCAGAAGAAGCCACTACTAAAAAATTAACGCCGGCATTCTTTGCAAAAAATGCTGTTGAAGACCTCGGCGCTTTATCAGATTATGAGATTGGCAGTATAGGAAGAATTGCACAACCTATGTACCTGCCAAAAGGGGCTACACATTACCAGCCTGTAAGCTGGCAGGATGCATTTAGCAGGATCGCCCAAAAGCTTAACAGCCTTGCTTCTCCCAACGAAGCTATTTTTTACACCTCTGGCAGAACGAGTAACGAAGCCGCATTTTTATACCAGTTGTTTACCAAAGAGTTTGGCACCAACAATATGCCAGACTGCAGCAATATGTGCCACGAAAGCACTTCAACTGCATTGGGTGAATCGTTGGGCCTCGGCAAAGCCTCCATTAAACTGGATGATTTTGAAAAAGCAGCAGTGATCATCATCATGGGCCAAAACCCCGGCACCAATCATCCACGTATGCTAACGGCATTACAGAAAGCAAAAAGAAATGGCGCCACCATCATTGCCGTAAACCCGTTACCCGAAACCGGTTTGATGGGTTTCAACAATCCGCAAACCGTAAAGGGTATTCTAGGCATTGATTCGGCGCTCACGGATATTTTTTTGCAGGTGAAAATAAATGGTGATATGGCCTTGCTGCAGGCGCTTGAAATATTATTACTGCAAGAAGAACAGCTTGCGCCCGGCAGCACCTTAGACAATACATTCATTGCGGAAAAAACCAACGGCTTCGAAGCCCTAAGGGAACACCTGCTACTGCAGGACATTGACCGGTTGAGCATGATTTGTGGTATTGATATGGCACAGTTGAAAGAAGTAGCAATGGTTTGAAAAAATAACCAGCGCATCATTATTTGCTGGGCCATGGGCCTCACCCAACAGAAAAATTCGGTAGATGCCATCAAGGAAATTGTGAACCTCCTGCTGATGAAAGGAAGCATTGGAAAACCCGGTGCCGGCACCTGCCCGGTTCGTGGCCACAGTAATGTACAGGGCGACAGAACGGTGGGCATTTTTGAAAAACCAGCTAAAGAACTGCTGGAGGGCATTGAAAAATTTTATCAGTTTACACCGCCATCGGCCCATGGGTACGACACAGTAAACAGCATACACGCTATGCATGAGGGCAAAGCTTCTGTATTTTTTGGAATGGGCGGTAATTTTTTATCCGCCACACCAGATACTAATTATACAGCGCAGGCCATGCGTAATTGCCAGATGACAGTACAGGTATCAACCAAACTAAACCGCAGCCATTTGGTGCATGGCGAAGAAGCGTTTATACTACCTTGTTATGGCAGAAGCGACATTGACGGTACCGGCGGTAAAGATCAATTTGTAAGTTGTGAAAATACAACCGGCGTAGTACAAATGTCGAAGGGTGTATTGAAGCCGGTTTCAAAACAACTGATGAGCGAAACAGCCATTGTTTGCGAACTGGCAAAGGCCACGCTTGGCGAAAAATCAAAAGTACCCTGGAACAACTACCAAAAAGATTATGATGGTATTCGCCATGCCATAGAAAAAGTGTTGCCGCATATTTTCATCAACTACAATGAACGGGTACGATTGCCGGGGGGGTTCTACCTGCCCAATGCGAACAGGGACGGTAATTTTGAAACCAGTTTAAAAAAGGCGCTCTTCAATGTTGGAACGGTGCAATATGAACCATTGAAAAACGATGAACTGATGATGATGACCATCAGGGCGCATGACCAGTTCAATACCACCATTTACGGTTTAAACGATCGGTACCGCGGCATCTACAATGAACGCAGGGTAATCTTTATGAATCAAGCTGATATGAATGCACGTGGTTTAAAAGAGAAAGATGTAGTGGATATCTTTAACCATGATGATGGCATAGAAAGGGCAGCCCACCGGTTTTTAGTGGTTGCCTATCCTATACCAGCAGGATGCTGCGCCACCTACTATCCTGAAACGAATGTGCTGGTACCTATTAGCAGCGTGGGTGTAAAAAGCAATACGCCTACATCAAAAGAAATAAGGGTAACCATTCAACCACAGCAACCTGCATAGCGCCGCAAACATTTGCCGTTTGCATTTGTTACATGGTAACGTAGCAGTGCTGAATGCTGCATAAATCCGAAAGATGATGACTTCAATTTTTTCAACAATATGCTATCTAATAATGAATACGATGATGATATTTAATTTTACAAAGGATGCCGGCACGCAAAACTGGTTTGTGGTGGATGATTCAGTAATGGGCGGCGTATCCGCAGGCTATATGGATGTAAATAGTGAAGGGCACGGGATGTTTACAGGACACGTTTCGTTGGATAACAATGGAGGCTTCTCGTCCATTAGGTATACTGCTGGCAAGACGAAACTTACCGGGTACAGTAAATTTGTGATAGTACTAAAAGGCGATGGCAAAGCTTACCAATTCAGGGTAAAAACAAATAGCAGTGAGTATTATTCTTATACTTCCACTTTCACAACAAATAATGCCTGGCAAACCATCGAGATTGCTTTCAACAGTATGACTCCCTCCTTCAGGGGACAAACGCTTAACATGGCCAACTTCCCCGGTGATTACCTGGAAGAAATCGGATTTCTGATTGGCAATAAAAAGGAAGAGGATTTTAAATTGGCGATAGATTATATCAGTGTACAATAAAAATTATTTTATTTCCTTGTTAGCATTTTGTTTCAACAAAATACTGTGATTTATGCATTAGGCTAAATTGTGTGATTGGATTTTTTGACAATTCTTATTTGCTTATTGCATTTAATTGTTTAAAAGCATTTGACACTGCCTGGTGCATTATTGTAGCGTGGTTTTCTTGCGGTAAATAATCAAATATTACATTTACATTGTTACTTTTTGTGGCTTTAATTTTATCAGCCAGGCTATTCGCATCTACCTCCATCACTCGTGGTATAGCAGTTGGTGTGATACCTTCTTTGCCTACTGCAATATAAATATCCAGCTGTTGTTGAACTGTGTTCGTCATTATGGCTGAGCTTTGGTTTAGCAATGATCCATTGTTCCACCATAAACTTGGGCTTACGATGATGTATTTATTGAAGAGCGCAGGTTTTTTTAATAATATCTCTGTTGCTAAAAGTCCGCCCAACGATTGGCCTATAATGGTTTTAGATGCCGATGTTTTATATTTTGTATCAATGAAGGGTTGCAACTCTGTTTCTACAAATGAAATAAATTTATCTGAATGCCCGGTTGTAGGATACGCCTTCTTATCTGCTTCAATGCTGGTAGGGAAAGTAAAATCTCTTCGCCTGTCCACCGTTGCAATTCCTACTACAATTGATTTCGGCACCTGGTTTATCCACTCAAAGCTGTTGTATTGCACAAGCCCAACAATATGAATAAAATCTTCGTCAGCCGAACCATCAAGTAAGTAGATGACAGCGTATTTTAAGCTATCTTTTGCATTATAATTGTCCGGAAGATAGATATTCAAAATTCTTTTTTCATTTAATATGGTTGACTGAAATTCTTGAATTTCGCCAATTATAAAAGGCTTGATCAAATCCCTTTTTGACATATTTTCCTGACAATAACCTGATATGGTTAGTGCAAACAACATTAGTATAATAAGTAAGTTTTTCATATTGTTTATGTACTGTCGTTTTACAGGTTACCGATTAAGGTATTGTCTGTTGAAGTGGCAGATTTTTAGCATTAAACTTCAGCAGGGATTAATGCTACATTTAGAGCAACTATTTTAAAGAAACAGCTAAGCTAAATCGTTGAAAAAGTGATGTTGATAATGACCGTTTTCCCATCATTATTTTGCAAGTTTTTCAATGGTGAGCCCTTGTATAATTATACTAAATAAAACGCAAAAATAGGTAGCAATTAAAAGTATATTTTTAGTTTCACTTTGTGGTAAGGATAATACCAATGCCAGTGAAAGTCCGCCACGCAAACCGCCCCAGGTAATTATTTTTGCTTCTTTGTTTGTTAATTTCAGCAGTTTAGGAAATGTTAAATGAGGTAGAAACACAATAATAAACCTTGATATTAATACTATCAAAACTGAAACGAGCCCCACTAAAATGTAGGTTGTTTTAAAATCAATTACAATGAGTACAAAAGCAATTAAAATAAATAAAATCGAATTTAAAACCACGTCCACCAATTCCCAAAATTTTTGAACAAATTCCTGTGTTGTGTCGCTCATTGTGATGTCTTGTCTAAAATTACCAACTATTAAGCCCATTACCACCATTGATAAGGCTCCGGAAATATGTATGTAATTACAAAACGAATAACCTGCCATAACAAAAGCGAGGGTTAATAAAATTTCTGTTTGATAATGATCAATCGATTTTAAAAGTAAATACAAAATGTAGCCAAAAATAAGGCCCATTACTATGCCACCAATGGCCTCCTGAAAAAACAAAGCTCCAAAATGCAAAAAACTAAAAGTGCCCGTTTGTAAAGTGTCTGTTAATGCAATAAATACCACCACCCCAACTCCATCATTAAAAAGACTTTCGCCCACGATGGTATATTCTGTATTTTTTGGAACATTAGCTTTTGTCAAAATCCCCAAAACAGCAATTGGGTCTGTAGGTGATATTAATGCCCCAAAAATCAGGCAGTATATAAAGCTAATTTGCAAATTGAAGAGTTGCGTTAGACCATAAAACAAAGCTGCAATAATAATCGTGGATAGTAAAACACCCCCTAATGCAAAGGTGGCAATTGGTCTTATTTGTTTTTTCAGGTTATCCCAATTAGTATGTAATGCCCCTGCAAAAAGTAAAAATCCTAATAAAACATCGATTACTATTTTGTCGATATTAGCCTGTTCAATATAGGTTTCAATCTCTTCTACCGGCAAGTGCAACCAAAGCCGAGAACTGATTACAAATAAGGAAAGTATGGACGATAAAACAAAAAGGCCAATTACAAATGGCAATTTAAATAACCGTTGATTCACATAAGCAAAAGCTGCTGATAAGCAAATTAAAAATGTAAGGCCAAGATATAAATTCATCTGTTTTCTTTAAAAAATTATTGTTTTGTAAATGCTGTGCTTGTGTATGTTTGCCACCAACGAGTGTGGATTGCTGCAGGTGGTGACTCATTGAATGTCCTATCCTGAACAAATGCTGATTAAAAAAATCTTGATGAAGATAACAACAAAAAGCCAAATAGGTTTTTGTAGGATACAACCGATGTTTATGGTGGACTGAAGGCGATTGTTTCAATGTACCGCCCTGCTTGCAGCAAGGTTTTTGCCAGCTGAAGTTCTATTTTAAACAATACTTTTTTTAAAGTTCAATCACTTCATTTCCATACATTGTTGTAAAATCTAAATCGATTGGTTTTTTAAGTCTTTATAAGCAAACTTTATTTTGATTTCCTCTATGTAACTTAATGCCCATATTCTATGTGCATACTGAGTATCTGGATAAATTTTAATTGATTTTTCTATGCCGCTAAGAGTCACTATAAAATCTCCTGATTTAAATTTATTAAACC
>JBBQEA010000142.1:0-13697 GCA_038320245.1 Chitinophagales bacterium
CTGAATTTTTTGTAAAAGTTGATGGCTGGTTCGTTCCAGTCTAATACCTGCCACATAATACCACTGTACTTTTTTTCTCTGGCTATCGCAATTAATTTATCCAATAATAATTTGCCAATACCTTGCCCCCTCATCTTTTCAGTTACTATTAAATCTTCCAGGTACATGCGCTGGCCTTTCCAGGTGGAGTAACGGATATAGAATAAGGCAAAGCCTTCTATATAATAATCCTCCCCGGATGGGATGGGTAATTCAGCAACATAGGCCCACCAAACCGGGTTCTCACCAAACCCACTTTCTATAAAATGATCTAAAGAAACTGTCACAGCATCAGGCGCTTTTTCATACACTGCCAATTCTTTTATCAACTCCATCATCCGTGGACAATCTTCTTTAGCTGCTTTGCGAATTTGTATTTTCATATTTAATTTTCTCTATTTGCTTTTATATACCTTTCAATTTTTTCAACCTTTTAACTATCGTCAAACCTTCAACCTTTCAACCTTCAACAACCTTCAACCATTTTCAACTTCATCAACCCTTAAACTACCTTCAACTATTTTCAACTTCATCAACCCTTCTCACCGCTCCTTCCATCCCGGCCCTTTCACAAACCTGCCTGGTTTTGCTCCTGTATGATTACCGTCTTTTAATACCTGTGTACCATTTACAAATACATCCACCATGCCGGTTGCAAATTGTTGCGGCTTCTCAAACGTAGCATTGTCGGCTATTTTAGCCGGATCAAAAATTACAATATCTGCATAGTTGCCGGCCTGTAATTCGCCCCGTTTTTTTATATTGAGTTTATCAGCGGCTAATTTGCTAAGCTTACGAACAGCATCCTCCAAAGTGATTAATTTTTCTTCCCTGCAATATTTACCGAGCACTCTGGCAAAATTTCCATAGGCACGGGGATGCGGATTCGATTGTAGAAAAACACCCGACGGAGCAAGGGATCCTTCATCGCTGCCAAAACTTACCCAAGGTAATGCTACTTGTTTTTTTACATTGTTTTCATCCATTAAAAAATAGATGGTGCCAATGCGGGAGCTGTCTTCAACAATTAAATCCATAGCGGTCTCTTCCGGCGATTTGCCTCGGATTACAGCTACTTCAGCCAATGTTTTTCCGGTGAATTTTTTTAGACTGTCTTTGGTAAAGCCTACCAAAATAAGTTTGTCTGCCGAACCGGCCCCATAATATAAATTTTCCCAGTTGCTGGGATTGCTCTTCATGTCTTTAATGGTTTGCTGGCGTATAGCAGCATCTTGCAGCCGCTCCCGCAATTTACCAAAACCACCATCCTGCAAAGCCGGAGGCATACTAGCTGTAAGGCCCGTGCCACCTGCCGTGTAGGTGTACATATTGGCGGCAATATCAATTCCTTCTTTTCTTGCTCTTTCAATTCTGTTTATTACACTATCCATCTTGCCCCAGTTATCTTTGCCTGCTGCTTTAAGATGATATATTTCGCCGTGCACTTTGGCTTCCTTGGCAATTTTTATTAGTTCCTCTACTGCCTGGTATAAATTATTGCCTTCGCTGCGCATGTGAGAAATATAGCCACCGCCATACTTTGAAGCCTCTTTGCATAAGGCAATCAATTCGTCTGTTTTAGCAAAAAATGCAGGAGGGTAAATTAATGAAGTTCCTACACCTAAAGCACCTTCTTCCATTGCCTGCCGTACCAGCATTCTCATAGAGTCTAATTGAATTGCGGTGGGAGGTTTGTTATCTTCTCCAATGATATTGCTACGAATGGTGGTAGCGCCAACGAATGAAGCCACATTGCAACTCACCCCCTTTTTTTCCATGTAGGTAAGATATTCGCCCAATGTATTCCAGTCTACTTTGTACTTAATGTCGCCCTGGCTATTTTGCATAGCGGTTTTCATTTTACTATTTAATGGGCCCATGCTTTCACCTTCGCCCATTACCTCGAGTGTTACACCCTGGCGTATGTCACTTTCAGATTTCCCATCTTCGATCAATGTTTCATTTGCCCAGCTAAGCATATTGATGAACCCCGGAGCCACGGCTAGCCCTGAAGCATCTATTTCATTTTTACCAACACTTGCAGACAGATTTCCTATTGTTCTGATGGTATCTCCATTAATGCCAATATCTGCTTTAAATGGATTGCCACCATTACCATCGTAGATCATTCCGTTGCGGATGATAGTATCGTATTCTTCTTTGTTGTGGCAACTGAATAACAGGATAGCTGCAAAGCTGGCGAGTGAGATGAACTTCATGTTTAGCGTTTTAGGTAAGCTAAAGTTCGGTTAATTGGTTGGATTTAAAATGGAAGGGTTTATTGATTAATTGTTCAACAGGTAAATTGAATAGTAAGCTGCTAAATTGGACAATATATATTGATGGATACTGAACAAAAAGTACTAATAAAATTATTAAAACTATTTATTAAAGAAGCTTTGATTTCAAAATCATATTTACAACGTTGGTTACTTCAAAAACAATTACTGGAAAAAGATTTTTTGGTGACTGAGATAAATTGACCATTGACCATTCACTATTCACCACACTATTCCACTGTTAGGGAAAACGATATCATTCTGGATCTAATCTGATCGATATTACTGGAGAATTTTAAATTGGGATTACGGCTGTGCAGGTTAGACATACCCCAACTTACTTTAAGCTCGGGTGATAAAACAAAATAGGGAAAGTAAATATGAAAACCAATGCCAGCTTCAACACTGTAGTCAAGACTTTTTAGTTTGATGAGATCATCTGCATTTTTTTTATTTGCGGTAGAGGCAAGATCGTAATCTATTTTACCACCGGCAATGGTGTACACTTTAAGATTGTTGATACGGTCGCTGCTGAATTTCAACAAAACTGGAAAACTCAACATAATTGATTGCACTTTTTTAAGTGTAATTTTTGTTTCTCCTAAAGGAACATCAGGGTAGTTAAGGTTGTATTCAAAAGCTTTTTCAGTAAAAGTAAGGTTAAGCGGATAGGTTCTTATATCAAAATGCGGGCTAAGGTTTAGGTTTACCAGCCACGCTAAATTTAAGCCGGTGCTGTTAACGCTTTCTATCACCATAACACTATCACCGTTTATTGCACCGTTCAAAAACTGCGGATGATGGGTAAAACTAAAATGCGATTTATTTAATCCGAGGTTGATGCCGAAATGATATAATTTATCATCATGATCGGGCATGTTGATATAGTTACGCAATTGTGCTGCCACCAAAACAGGTGATAACAAAAATACTGCTATACAATAATTTATTTTTCTCCGCAATAGATGCTGCATATTCCTAAACTCTGGGGTTTACAATAAGTATTTCGATAACCGAGATTATCTAAAATGGTAGTAAAATTTTTTCCTTCGGGGAATTTTTTAATTGATTCGTCTAAATATTTATATGCGTTGCGGTTTTTAGAAAACAATTTGCCCATACCCGGCGCCACTACTTTCATATACACATTGTACAACTGTTTTATGCCAACAGATTTGGGTTTGCTGAATTCTAACACCACGAGTTTTCCACCTGGCCTCAGCACTCTTTTTATTTCTCCCAAACCTTTTTCCAGGTTTTGAAAATTTCTAACACCAAATGCTACAGTAACTGCATCAAACGAATTGTCAGCAAAGTTTATTGTTTCACTGTCGCCATTCACCAATTCAATAATCTTGCCCAGATTAAGTTTTTCTATTTTTTTTCTGCCAAAATCCAGCATGCCATCACTAATATCGATGCCAATTATTTTTTCTGGATGCAAACTGTTTGTCGCCATTATTGCAACATCTGCAGTACCTGTAGCTACATCCAGTATTTTTTTCGGATCCAGCTTTTTCAATTCTTTCAGTGCATTTTTTCTCCAGATAATATCGATACCTGCACTTAAAAAACGGTTTAAAAAATCGTAGCGGTAAGCTATGGAATCAAACATGCCTGCTACCTGTTCTTTCTTAGATAAATCAGAGCCTTCTTCCGGCATCACTGAATCATGATCATATTTTACCATCGCTTGCAAAGATAAAGGGTTTATGAAAGTTGCTGACCTTAAAACGTTAAAGAGGATGAAAAGTTTGGAAGGGAGTGGAGAATGGTGAATGGTCAATGGTGAATAGGTTAAAGTTGTTGAATATGGTTTAAGGTGGTTTGAGGTTGAATGTAGTTTAAGGTTGTTGAAGGGGTGAAAAACTGGTAAGCTGCTAAGATTAAAAGGTTAAAAAGTTAAAAATTGATGAGGTGCACAATTCAACATTGACTATTCACAAGTCAAACATTTTACCCCCATCCCCTGAAGGGGAGTTATTTGACGGGTTTAATACTTTCATAGTTGTTTACCCCCATCCCCTAAAGGGGAGTTATTTGACGTTTCTATGTTATGTTACCTGTTCGTAAATCGTAGGTTATAAATTATACATCACAAATCAAACATCGATCATCAAAAATCAAACAGCATTTATCATAAATCACAAACTATCTTTGCCGCTATGCTTATAAAATTTGCAAAATATATCATCAGTAGCCCTTCGGTTGACGGCTGCCCAACGCCGGACATTAATGAATTTGCGTTTATAGGCAGGAGCAATGTTGGTAAATCATCCCTTATCAATATGCTTTGTAACAACGACAAACTGGCAAAAACTTCGGGTACACCGGGTAAAACTCAACTGATTAATCATTTTGAAATATTTGGAGCAAAGGAAAATACTGCCACCAGCAGCAAAGTAGTACAGCCGGTTACCAGATGGTATCTGGTGGATTTACCAGGCTATGGTTTTGCTAAAGTTAGCATCCGCAGCCGTCGCCGTTGGGAGCAGATGATTGAAGGTTACCTGCGCAAAAGAACCAATCTTAAAATGATTTTTGTATTGTTGGATGCACGGCATACGCCACAACAAATTGACCTCGATTTTTTGAGCCAGCTGGACAACTGGGGTTTGCCCATTACCCTTGTATTTACCAAAGCTGATAAAGAGAAACAGGCTATCGTAGCAAAAAATGTAAAATTATTTATAGAAAAACTGAGACAAAGCTGGCAGTTTATCCCACAACATTTTGTAACAAGTGCTACTAAAAAAATGGGTCGTGATAAAATACTTTCGCTGATAGAAGAAATAAATGAAAAGCAGCAATAGCGGAGTCAGATAACAGTTTCGTAATTTTTATAGTACGAAATAAGACTGCAAAAGAATATCCAATCAGTTAACCACTTTGTTGGCGCAACTGCTGCTGGCAAAGGCTTCCGGCTTGGCCTTAAATGCAAATCCCATCCCAAGGATATACCCCATAGCCTCTCTTAATGCCTCGTTGCTTTTAAACTGTGGATTGGTGTTAATGTCTGCATGTACTTCCATATCTACATTGTATTTTGTAAAAAGGTAGCAGAGTTCGTAGGCAATTTCAATGCTCTTGGCTACTTCTACCAGCATCCTTTCTTTGATGCTGTATTTTACCAAAGTTTTTTCATTGTGGATGAACATAAAGCCGCCGTGGCCTTCTCTTAAAAAAACAATAACGGTGGCAAATTCTGTTTCCCGGCCTTTTACCTGACTGTCTGTACCAATGCAAACTTTTAGATGGTTGCCTGCCTCGGCTTCTCTTTTGATGGTTTGTTCTACCGCTTCTTTGATGGGTAGTTGAATGGGATCTCCATTAAATTTTCTCCATAACATAAAAATGGGTTTTCTAAAGTTACTAAGAAATGCAATACCAGCAACAGTTAGGTGTAACCGAATGAACAGGTTAATAAAAAAATAATAAACAAATTAACTGACGGTTTTTTTAAAACGTTGTTTTTGAACTTCTAAATTTAAGGTGATTGAAACAAAAAAGTGCAACATAATTGCTGCACTTTTTTATAATTATTAAGGCATTTATTTTTAGTTTTTAACAATCCTTTCGGTTTGCTGAAATCCACTACCTCCATTACTGCCTATCAGTTGCAGTATATATATTCCGCTGGGATATCGGCCCATATTGATGTTACTAAAACCTGCAATTCCGGAGCCGATGGTAAGTTTATTGCCATTTGCATCGCTTAATTGGTACTGGAAATTTGTAGCAGCATTTATAGTTATATCCTGTTGTACAAAAGTTGATACTTTAAAATTGCTGGTTGCTTTACCGGTTTTCTTTAAAAATATTGTATTTGAAAAGGCTGTCTGGTCAGATATCGTTGTAGTTTTTAACCGATAATATAAATCAGTTGTTACAAATGGAACGTAGGCAAAACTGTGAATATTGCCGCTCACAGTATGGATTGTATTGTAATGGATTCCATCGGCAGATGTTTGAATAGCAGTAGATTTTACTTGTTCGTTGCAAACTACACCCCATTGCAGCCGGTGATTATTTTTTTCGGAAGTGCCCGATAGCTGAACTTTACAGGCAGACAATACGCCCATTAATCCGGCTATTTTATAAGAACCAAGGCTGCCATAGCTGCTGGTATAGTTATTTCCGGCACCATCTACTACCATATAATAAGTGCCTGCATTTAAAATGGTATCAACCACAACGCCCATTGTATTGGCTGGGTCATAAGTGCGAAGCAATGTTTTATTATCATCATAAATTGATAATCTTACATCGAGGTTAGCACCTTCATTTTCTTTGTTTAGGCTAAACGGTGTTACTGTAAGATGGAAATTTTCATTTCTGCCTAGCGTAAATTTAAAGGCATCTTTATCATTGGTAGAACTAATAAGCCCATCGATATTAATTGCCGAAGCCGTGATAACGGTGGGATCTGTATTGATGTCATCCCCAAAGTCATCGGCCCTGAACGTAAAGCCGTTTTGAGTGGTTATTATGGACAGGTTATCTTGTATTTTGCTGCAGCCATAAGGTGTAGGACCATTGTTCCATCCACTCATATTGCGGTAATAGCTGTTGCCCATTATGGGTGCCCAGGATACCTCGCCAGTACCTGATCCGGCATTATAAGTAGCTGTAAGATTACAACTTCCATCGTATGTTGATTGATGTGATAACCCAAGCGTATGGCCGCTTTCATGAGAGCAACATTCTGCCACCATCTTAGGCGAATTGCCTAGTCTATCGCTGAAAACGAAACAAGGTGTGTCGTCTCCCCAGTTAAAAGAACCGACATAAGCAATACCACCTACGCCAGTAAACCATGCACTGGTAGAAGTAACAATTACCCTAATTCTTTTATTTAAAGGAGCGGCTACAAATACGGATTCGTCGGTAGTTATGTTAACATTGAAAGGGCGATAATCCTCCGCAACCCGATTGTAAATTTCCTGAATTTGTGCACTGCTTAAAACTGCAGGAGCGCATTTTAATTCAACGCCTCTATTCCAAATTGGACTGTAAACATCTTCACCATCAAAATCTAAAAAAATAGTTGCGGTAGCAGATGGGTAGCTGCTAAAAGTAGTTTGACTATTTACTTTGACAGCTTGCAGCAAAGCAGCAACAAAAAGTAGGGGTAAAAGTAGTTTTTTCATTGGATGGATATTTTCTGCCGGGGATTAACCGGTTTGTTGTTGGATATTGTTTGGATTAGATTCTGTTGTCTTTTTTTTACTGGTTGCAGGGCTGAAGCACCTTATCAGTTTCAATTTTTACAAATTGATAGCCATTGTTTTCCTGTTGCTTCAACTGGTATCCATCAGCAGATTCGCTGTTGTACAAATGGCCGATGTAAACTGATTGATTGTTTGCCGCTGCTCTTTTAGAAATTGCCAGCAACATATTGTTGAAGGCAGGCAACTGTATTACAAGCGTCTGTAAGCTGTTATTGTATTTTGATATTTTATTGGAAACCGGACCTTCCAGTTTAAAATTATCTGATAGTTTTAAACTAACCTGTTGGCCTTTTTCTGCGGTAAATAATTTACTCAGTTGTGCTTCTGTACAGGAAATATTGGCCGGATATCGACTAAAAAGTGACTTTTTTGTTTGGGAAAAGCTGGTTAAAAAACAGCCTGTAAACAGTGCTGCAAGCAGGATGGATAGGATTTGTTTCATAGTCTTATTGTTGGATGGATAACTGTAGTATTGGTTTTAATAATACCACATCACAACTGATAACGACAACTACTCCGGATTATTGCATATATGTAAATAGAAAATGCCCTTTTAATACTGTCCGGTGCTTAGCAGTACAAGTGTACAGGCTTCCTGTGTTTTTATGCCCTGTTGGTTTGCCAATTCCACCAGTTCATCATTCTCTGTGCCGGGGTTAAACAGTATTCTTTTGGGTGCAAGTGACAAAATGTAGGAATAATATTCTTTTTGGTGGGTAGGATTAAGGTATAAAGTAACAGTGTCAATATCATTGAACGTTTTTTTTTCTGTCTCAATATTGGTATCGCCGATGCTACCCTTTTTTATTCCCAGCGCAACCACAGGATGTTCGTTTGCGCTCAACCGTTGAACAGCAAGATAACTATAGCGGCCGGGGTTGGGTGAAGCTCCAAGTACCAGTGTCTTTTTCTTTATCATTTGGATAACTATTTAGTAATTTATTGGATTTTTTTTAGGATAAAAACCTTGCCCTTACTTCTGGTGTTGGTATCATGCATTGTTGCTGAACGCCGAACCATTTGTACCGGTTTTTGGCGATAAAATCATACATTGCATTCCTGATAAAAGCCGGGATAACGATAAATCCATACAGCAATGGCCACAGGCCACTAAGGTATTTACATACTTTTAACGCAGCGGTAGATTTTGTATAGGCCTTACCGTTTTCAATAAAAACAAAAGAATTTAATTCATCTACCGGTAGTCCATATTGAAGCAGCAACTCTCTGCCTGTAACGCTTTGAAGGGTAGCGAATTTTATTAGCTTTTTTTTATCATTTCTGATAACCATATTTACGGATGAGTTGCAAAAGTTGCAAATTCCATCAAATAAAATTATGGGTTGATCTATCATTCTACTATAATTTAAAATCTAAAACGAAGGTACCAAATTGAAACAGGTTTCCTTGGTAGTTGTATTTATTTTAAAAGTGCCATCGGGCGCTGCATCTTTACAAATACCTCCTGGTAGCAGATGTAAGTGTAATAAAATGCCATTAAAGGAGCCGATAATAGCAACAGAAAAAACGTAAAACGAAATGCTGTTAAGATGCTTGCCAGCATTAAACTGCTGCAACAAACAGCAGCCAACCAATGATAATAATATCTTACAGAACCTTTTTTTGTAAAACAATTATAATGGGTATGAAACAACATACTTGCCAGCTGCCAGCCGCCGGTTAGGAAATAACCAAACAATGCTATTTTTATTCCCCAGATTAAGCCTGCTATTATACTGGCTATTATCAGCGAAAGGCTTATTAACAAGTCGTACATTTTAATCCTTTTCATAATCATTGTATTTGTACTTTCAGAAAAGAATGAAAATAATATTTTAAATTAAAGCCGCATAGCGGCCGTTTTTTTTATAATGCCAGATAAGCTATTTAAACATTTTCATCATACCTGCTAAAAACCAGCTTTCTTCTGCCTTTATCATTACATCGAGCATCTGATCTGCCTGCTTGCCAAATTTCCTAATACCAGCGATGGTTTCTACAAACTGTTTTACATTTTTATCCCTTTTATCTCCTTCAATATTTTCAAGTGTGCCCAATAATTTAAGCATGGGATCCAATTCTCTTTTCTTTCGCTCCTTAATAATTTGAGTGGCTACTTTCCAAATATCTTTTTCGGCGCTAAAATATTCTTTGCGTTCTCCGGAAAGTAAAATTCTATCAACAAGGCCCCAGGTAATGAGTTCCCGGATGTTCATGTTAACGTTACCCCGGCTGATGTTGAGTTCTTCCATGATATCATCTTGTGTAAGCGGATCGGCACTTACCATTAATAATGCATGAATTTGTGCCATAGTGCGGTTAATACCCCAATGGGTGCCAAATGCTCCCCAGCTTGCAATAAATTGTAGTTTGGCTTCTGTTAACTTCATAAAATAATTATAGGATAAAGGTAAGAATGTTTTTGAACTTTCAATATAAATTGAAATATTTAATAAATATAACCTGCATATTTATGCAATGGTTTGACTGTTATAAAATACTGTTGGGGTAAGACGAGCGTAATTCTATTGCCGGAGGTTGTTAAATATTAAATCAGTTTGAAATTAAATTTTCCATCACTTACAATTACGGCCCTGCTATCCTGCCTGTAACCTGTGCCACTGAAAGTGCCCTTAACTACTTTTGTTATATGGTTATAACTGGTAATGGTTAGTTTAAAAGACTGGTCAAAATGACTTACTAAAATATAGGGAGCCAATGTATGATAGTAATAAAAGACAGCATTGGTGGCCTCCACATTTTCAACGGTTTTGTTCAAAAAATTTGAGCCCAGAGAAACCGTAAAAATCAGTCCGGTATCAATTCCACAAGTAGCAGGGCCGAAAAAGGTAAAGGTATTTCTTTCGAGGCTTAGCATTATTGCTGTATCAACCCGGCCACATAACAGCGAGTTGCCCGTTTTAAAACTCCAGGAAACCGCTGGCAAATCGCCTGCTGTATCGCAGGAAGTGCAGGGCGGTAATTCTCCCGGATCAAGGCGGACAGTGTCAGAAGATTGTATAGTATCAATTGGTATAATGATTATGCCGGTGGGTGCAGTAGCACCACCCTCATAACTGTACTCTTTTTCACAGGATGCAAAGCCAATGAGCAGCAGAACAAAAAACAGAAAACTGTAAAACAATCTTTTACAAAACATTTTTTCAATTATTAACATTAAGCCACCAATAATTACAAATTTAAGTTACGGAAAATGAATTAATGATTATTGCTTTGTTTTATCAACAGGCTTTAGGTTATTCGTTTCTATGCAACGGGTTTACTTGAATTATGTATATGTTATTTAAGTGGAAGAAACTTTATTCCTTTATAAAAGTAATTGGCTGAAGTCGGTAAGCGTTGAGGGTTTTTCCATTTTGAAATGCCGGAATCCATGGCGGTGAATTCCTTATTACCCTAAGAGCTTCTTCATCTAATACAAATTCTACAGATTTTTTTAGATAGATATTACTTGTATTACCAGTTGTATTTACTATAAAAAGCACCCTCACAATACCCCCCTTTACAGAGTTTAAGCCTACCTCGCTTTTTAAGTTTTTCTGAAGGTATTTTATCCATTCTTTTTTTCCGCCTCTAAACTCGGCCTCTCGTTCATCTTTATAAGTAATGCCATTAATGCTATCTTTTTTCTTGCTGGTATCAGGTATTTTGCTTGCTATTAATTCACCTGCTTTGTAGATTTCAGTTAAAGTAGCCTTTCCTGTATCATCGTAGTAATACCATTCTTTTTCTTTAATGTTGTTAATGTATTTACCTAAAATATGTAGGCCTCCTGATGGATAATACTCAAGGTAGCTGCCTTGCAATATGGTAAGGTTTGCATCGCTGTAAGTTCTAAGTTTTACGAGTGGAGCACCCATTTTGTAATCAAGCCTTTCATAAACACTGTCGCTATACTTTTTAACTGCAATAAACGATGTTGCTTTTTTTATATCTTCAGTAATACCATCGTCGCCTACCAATACAATGTTTACAATTTCCTGTGCTGTTAAAGTAAATTGAAAGAGGATGGTTAATAGTATTAGAAAGTAACGCTTATTTTTCAGCTTAATATTCATTCTGTTAATTTTTTGTATATGCAATAATAAGAATACAGCTAAATATCCAATGTTTTTATTTTAGTTGGAACTAAGTAGTAAAAATTTTCATTTTGATAAAATGGGTTTTTGAGATAAAGCCTTAAAAAAAGAGACAACTAATTAAAGAATAAATACCGCTTAAAATACTTCATTCCTTATATTCACTGCATGAAAAATACATTGTTGGTTATTGCAATAATATGGTCAGCTACTGCTACTACTTTTGGCCAAAATGTAAAGGGGAGCTTGTTTATAATTGGTGGTGGCGACAGGCCCTTATCCATGATGCAGCAAATGATTGCTACGGCGCAACTAAAGGAAAAAGATTATGTAGTTGTTTTGCCTATGAGTGGCGCCAATCCCGATACCAGCTTTTACTATATTAAGGAAGATATACAGAAGGCCTGCAACAATGCAATTGTACAATTCAATTTCACCAAAGCAACTGTTAACTATCAACAATGGCTTGATTCTTTGCAACATGCAAAACTGATTTTTATTACCGGCGGCGATCAAAGCCGTTTTATGGATATTGTTTTGCATAGACCCATTCACGTGGCTATAAAAAAAGCTTTTGCAAATGGTGCTACCATTGCCGGTACGAGTGCAGGTGCGGCTATGATGAGCGAAAAAATGATTACCGGTAACGAACTATTGGGAGATAGTATCGGCAGTGGCCCTTTTACCAAAATCAATTACAATATGGTAGAGATTAAAGAAGGGCTTGGGCTGGTAACATCTGCCATTATCGACCAGCATTTTATTATTCGAAGCCGCTACAATCGGCTGTTGTCGGTACTTGCAGCTAACCCAACGTTGCAATGTATTGGCATTGATGAAGCTACTGCAATTATTATTGAAGGGAAAAAAGTAACCGTTACTGGCGAAAGCCAGGTAATAAGAATGCGCCTGCCGGCGAGGAAAAAATTGGCTGTAGCAAAAGCGAATATGGTTCGTTTAAAAGATGTTCGGCTGGATGTACTAACTGTAGGGGATGTTTTTATGCTGGATTGAGCAAGATGATTTTTTGATGAGAAAATATGGAAAAATTTTCCTGGTTATTTTGATGAAAAACCTAAAGATGAAATGCTTTAAAAGCAGTATAAAATAAAATGAAAAATTTCTTGTTGCTATTTCTTGTTGTTGTGCTGCTTGCCAGTTGTTCACCCAAAAAAATGGAGTGGATTGCTATTGGAGATTCTATCACTTATTTGAATGACCATTTAAATGAAACGGGTAACCGGGTTACAAAAGGTTACCTGACAAGGGTAAAAGAAAAACTGCCCAATATTAATTATACCAACAAGGGCTACAATGGCTGGACTGCCGGCGGTATTGCCAACAATATTGATCAGCTTTATCTTGAAAAAGCAGCTGTTTATTCGGTTTTACTAGGCACCAATGATTGGTGGCAGGGCAGGCCAATTGGACAATTCACCGATTACCAAAACAATACGGGTAACCAAACTTTCTATGGTAGTTATCGGATAATTATGGATAAACTTAAAAGTCTTAATGCAGCTGCCAAAATCATTCTTATAACCCCTTTGCAGCGGACGGATTTTATTTATTTTGGAGACATGAGAAACAATGCATGGGGCTCCTATAAAGACAAAGCAGGCCAATCATTGGCAGGCTTTGCAGCTGCCATCAAAACCATTAGCAAATATGAAAAGGTGGAACTGCTGGATTTGTACAATGAAGGCAGTTTGAAAATCAGCAACCTGGTAAAATACAAACGCTTAAAAGATCCACAAACCGGTGCATATAAAAACTATTCGTATCCGGATTACATAGTAATTCCATTCAATCCTTTAACAGACGAATATCCATATCCACTGGATGCAATTAAAATTACCTATGATGGGCTACATCCATCCGATAAAGGGAATGAAATTATTGCTGGGCTGCTGGTTGAGATTATGAGAAAGTTTTGATGTTTATTGTGATGTTTCGCTGTAGTGGAAGTTACACGGTAAATACTTCAGCGGATTTTTTATTTGGGATTAGTGATTTATAAACGTCTGGATGAAACAACTGCTGCCATG
>JBBQEA010000143.1:0-13478 GCA_038320245.1 Chitinophagales bacterium
TTTTGAGCCTTTACATCCGGATGGTATAAGAATTGATTTTTCCTTTTTAAATTATTTTTTAACCATATAAAAGGAGGTAATTATGACACTCGTAAAAAGAAATGGAAGTTTAGTAAATCCATTGCCTGTTTTTTTTGATGATTTGTTTAACCGGGATTTGTTTAATTGGGGAAATTCAAATTTCTCCGACACCAACACTTCAGTTCCTGCTGTTAACATTAAAGAAACCGCTGAGAATTATGAAGTGGAAGTAGCTGCACCTGGAATGACTAAAAAAGATTTCAAGGTGGAGCTCGACGGAAATACCCTGAGCATCAGTTCCGAAAAAAGCCATCAAAATGAAGAAAGAGAAGGTGAGCGTTATTCCCGTAAGGAATTCAGTTATCAATCTTTTCAACGAACTTTTACTTTGCAAAAAGATGTAGTGGATATTGATAAAATTGAGGCGAAGTATGAGAATGGATTACTGCAGCTGCTCATCCCCAAAAAAGAGGAAGCAAAACAAAAGCTACCGAGGCTAATTCAAATTTCTTAATCAACCGTTTCCTTATTGCAAAAGTTGCCTTTGATGCAAAGGCAACTTTTGTTGTTTAAAATACAGTACTATATCATTGTAATTAATTTCCGCTCCCAGTCTCCCTTGGCATGTAAAAGTTGCAAGGCGAGTGTACAACAAAGGCTTCGCAGTTTGGCCTTAGGGCCCGTTATGCAGGCGCAGGTATCTTACTTACTGCCGATCGTTGCTAATATGGGCATTAGCTTACTCAGTCTAAATTTATTACAGCTAACAGCTTACCTCACGAAACACACCATGCCACATTTTAATCCACGCCATTTACCTGGATCTTTGTATGAATTTTATTTCATCAACAAACAACAATATATTTTTGAAATGGAAATGCATGGATTGTTTTTTGGAGACAGAAGTCGTAGACACTTAGCGATACTCCAGTGTTTATTTGTTACTGAACCAATCATTTTTTA
This sequence comes from Chitinophagales bacterium, assembly GCA_038320245.1. Lineage (GTDB taxonomy): Bacteria > Bacteroidota > Bacteroidia > Chitinophagales > Chitinophagaceae > Ferruginibacter. The sequence goes on from JBBQEA010000143.1 coordinate 985, forward strand.
GCTGCTGCATAAAAAGCGGGTATTAGTAAAACGCAGACACCGGACAGAGCTGATAGCTATCGGCTCCGGCGGCTAATGATTTTTTTTCTATTGCATAATTAAAGCTCAAAAATTAAATGCTTTAAAAGGGAGATGGATTTTTCTTTTTACTAAAAAAAGAAATGGCAAAAAAAATTCACAACGATGCTGCTACATAGAATTAAAGCTGGTATCAAAAAAAACAATTCAAACAGCCTCTTATTGTACCTTGTTTTTCTCTTCTTTCTCTTCTTTTTGTTTTACCCATGTTTCAATATCAAGTAGCGACTGATCCAGCGTTTTGCGGTTTAAATAAATTCCATTGCGCACAACTGTATAAATAAGTTGAGTAGCTTTTATATTTTCCAAAGGATTGGCATCAAGTAATAGCAGATCGGCTTTCCTGCCTTTACTAACTGCGCCGTAATCGTTTTGCAATCCAAAAAAAGCTGGCCCGTTAATAACGGAGGCCTTTAATACTGCCTGCGGGCTTAATCCATACTTCACCATCATTTCCAACTCCTGGTGCAGGCCAAGGCCGGGATAGGTATAAGAGTTAAGATAGCCGGCATCTGTTCCGGCAATAATGGTAACACCAGCCTTTTCGAGTAAGTGCAACAAAGAAGCGGTTGCTTCAAATTGCTGATGTCTTGAAGCAATTGCAGCAGCATCATCTTTAGCAACTCTTTCAACCCTCCAGTTATAGGTTCGCTTAAGTTCAGGTCCCAGGTATTTGAGATAATCATCATGCTGATGATTATCCTGATCAAGGTAAGCAATGATGTGGCTGCCGATCATGGTTGGCACCACCGCCGTTCCATTGGCCGCCAGCTTTCGATAATTGTGTAAAGCAGTAAGCGTATCCATTGTTTGCAGCAAACGTTCTGACGCTTCACGGCCGCTCAACTTTTTATCTGCCCGTAAGCGGGCAATTTTTTCTTCCTCTGTAGATGCCGCTCTTAAAACATAACCAAGGTGTTCGATAGTAGACAACCCGGCTTGCGATGCCTCTTGTAAAGTAAGTGTTACGGGGATATGCCCTGATGTTTTCCATCCCCGCTGCCGTGCTTGCTTTATGCTTTCCAAAAAAAGGGTAGGGCTGAGTGTATTATCTGTGAGCTTGACGAAATCTACTTTTAATTTTTGCAGTGAATCAAGGGCCAGCTTTAATTCTGTTTCATTTTCTATTTCCAGATCTCCAGGCCAGATGGATTTTTTTCCTTCCAGTTTGGGGCCTGAGGTAAAAATTCTTGGCCCCATCATTTTTCCTTCTGCAATCAGACTTCGCCATTTCAATACATCAAGGCTTATATCCCCGGCGCAATCACGTACAGCCGTTACTCCCATCGCCAGGTACAATGGCAGCAGCATTTCGTTTTCATCCACCAATGTATCGCCGCCAAAATGCACATGCATGTCCCACAAACCCGGCATAATAAATTTCCCCGAAGCATTAATGATTTGGGTAGCCCGATAGTTTTTTGCAATAGCCGCTGAACCTGTTTTAAGAATGCGGTCAGCTTTTATCACAACCACCTGGTGTGGTATGATTGTTCCTTCTGCAACCTTTACGATACTAACATCTTTTATGACGATATCAGCCAGTTGCTTTTGAGCAAAACAATTCATGCAAGACAAAAACAAAAATAGACTGCCAAAAATATTTTTCATGTTCAGTTCTTATTATTGGAAGGTAAAAAAAGAAACTGCTGTACTGTTTACTAAAAATATGCCGATGAAAATACAAATTAATAAAGACTATTCATCAATTTAAAACTTCGTTCTCAGCAACGTCTCTCGCCGAGCCAATAGCTTAGCCGGGGACTTTGCGTCTGCTGCCCTTTCCGAGCAACCTTTCTCAACGAGCCAAAAAATTAACTGAGGATATTGCGGCTGCTACGGTGGCTGCTGTCTTTGATTTCCAGCAACGTCTCTCAAACGAGCCAGTGAGTGGAGCGGAGGACGTTGCGTTAATTAAGTAAATGAGATTTCCACTATAGTAATACAACTGCAGCATACGCAACGTCTTTGTTATCACACAAGGCAAAGCGAAAGAGGCGTTGCAAGAAAAGAGATACGAACCACAGCGTTGGCTAGTGTTTCGTGAAGAAAGGAGCCATAGCGTTGGGCTCAACCAACGTGTATTTCTTGAAGACAGGAACCACTACGCAAAAAAAGATCAAATTGTCTCAGCGCCTTAACGGCAATATTAAAGACGAGGTTCTTGTCTCTACGAAACAGCTCCTACCACAATTTAGTACCGCTCATTTACCCGGCCCTTTTTATAAATTTATTTCATCAGCAAACAACAATATATTGGCAGGGGTTTATTTTTATTGCTGAGGTATATGGATTGGTGGAATTGATACCTATACATACCGACCAGCCACTCAGACTGATTGGAATGTGGCAGTAATATTTTATAATTAAAATACGTTGTTATGTCAATATTTTGTTAGATTGGATTTCTAATTAATTGTAGATCAGGTTGCTGAAGGTATTGCTACAGCTTGTTCACTGCCATGTTATCAAAAGATATATGACTTGGTTTGATAAAAAATTAATGTATCATTTATGATTAAAACACTTTGTTTTTTTGTAGGATTTAGCTTGCTTGTTCAAATGCTTCCGGCCCAAAAAGTAAAGACTTTGTCAATTTGTGCCGGCAGTAGTACTTCCATTACTGTTTCTACGGACATCAACAAAACCTACCAGTGGCAGGTAAAGACAGCTGTAAATAGCGGTTACAATAATATCATCAACAATGCTTTTTATTCAGGCGTTAATACCGGCACGCTTGCTATAGCGGCAGCAGCTACCAGTATGGCGGGGTATCAATTCCGCTGCCTTATAACCGAACAGTTAAATACCAGCAGTAGTGATATTACCGTACTTAAATTTAAAGCCATCTGGAATGGCCAGACAGATAGCATATGGAACCGCAGCAGCAATTGGAACTGTGGCATTGTACCGGATGAAAATACCGAGATTATGATACAAGCTGGTGCTGCCTACTACCCATTTATTAATTTTAATGTTACCTGCAGAAAGCTGTCGATGGCTCCAAATTCTTCATTGAATCTGGCAAATGGGTTTACAATAAAAATTACAGGAAGTGATACAGTACTGCCTGAAGCCAAAGCACCGCAAAAGATGCAGGTAGACAGCCTTCAGACTGTTTTACTAAGTACAGAAGCAGAAACGGAGACAGGGCTGTTTAGGTACAACACTTTTCCCGGGTATAAAAATATCAGTGAGGGCGATTTTTTAATTGAGCCGAGAAATTATGGCTACCTCAGAAAGGTGGAAATGGTAGACAGTACCAGCAACGGAGTTAGGTTCTATACCAGCCAGGGCACCCTATCACAATTGTATAAAGATTCCGGCAGCATCAGCCAGACAGTTATTATACCAGATACAAAAAACCCTTTTGGTGGCTCAGGTGGCAGAAGCAATAAATCAAATAACCCCAATCCGCTGGCATTGCAGGTTCCGGATTTTAGTGTTTCAATTCCCAACGGTTCCATAGCGTTTACCGGTTTCTTAATAAAATTAAATCCCAATCCAACCTTCAACTTTAATATTAAAAATAGATACCTGAAGGCTGGTTTTGTTAATACAAATTATGGGTTTTCTTTTGATGCCAAAATAACTTTGGCGCTTGATAATAATACCGGAGCACCAGAAAAACTTGAATTTGACATTACGGATAAAATACCAGCTATCAAAGCCCTTAAGCTTCCCTTTTCTTTTGGAGCAGTATTTGGGCACATGGAGTTTCACGTAATATTAAGGGCAAAAGGAAAGGTATCTTCCAGTCTTCAGCAAACCTTGCATTATGAATATACAGCAAACAGAAACGCTTATATAGAAAGGGCAAATGGGGTTACCAATCCTGTTTTTAACACCGGTACACCGGTTACTGTATTTGAACCATCCACAAGAGAATGGGCCTTAAATGCAGGCTTAGGTGTAGAGGTAGACCTGCTGCCGAAAATATTTCTGTACCGGGTACCTGTCGTTAATCTTGGCATCAGTGGTAGTTTGGATTTAGAGTCGTCCGTTAACCTCGAAAATAAAGCCTGGAATGCTGCTGTTTCATTTTTGGTGGGCGGAAAAGCTAACACCCAAAAAACCCTGTTTGACTTTATGGAGAATGCTGATGTAACTGTACCCTTTTTTGATCCTATTAACATTTGGCAGGCACCTTCCAGGTTGGATGTGTTATCCGGTACAGACCAAACTGCTTCCATCAACAAAAGCCTGCCCCAGCCAATTGTATTTCTTGTACAGGATAATTTTAATAATAACATTCCGGGAGTTAGGGTATTCTTTAGTAGCAACAAGGGCAACTGGGAGCAAGCCTATGCAACAACCGGTAATGATGGAAGGGTTTCCAATAAATTCCGCTTTGGCAATACGGTAGAAGATCATGAACTGACAGCAGTGATAAAAAAAGCTGATAATACTATTATTAAAACCGTTACCATTATCCTTAAACCCGGCACACCGCCGGTTGTTTCCACTACAGCCATAACTGCCATTACTGATAGAACGGCTATATCGGGCGGCAACGTAACCATTGATGGAGGTTCTGCTGTAACACAACGGGGCATTTGCTGGAATACAATGAACAATCCTACAGTTTTCAATTTAAAAACAGCCAGCGGTAACGGTTTGGGGAACTTTGCAAGTAATATTACCGGGCTTACAGCAAACACTACGTATCACGTAAGGGCCTATGCCATCAACAGCACGGATACGGCATATGGTGCTGATATTTATTTTAAAACAGATTCCGTTTTTGAATTGGTATCGCATGGACAATGGACAGCGGTTGAAGGATTTATTGGAGATGCTGTTTTGGGCGATACTGCTCTTTTTGCCGGCAATAATAGCGGTTGTCCTGAAGTGCCAAATAATAATTATCAATATTTTGACACAGCGTATATGAAATTTAACGCAGATGGAACGGGGTATTTAACGCTCTTTGTTCATGAATGGGGCACCACTTCTTGTAATAGTACCCCATTTGACAATTATACCACCAACAGCAAAGTTTTTTCCTGGCAAAAGACAATTACTCCTAACGTTTTAGAATTGATATTCACAGGTGGTTTTCTTAATCCGGACGACGGGCCTATCAATTTCAGTATTTCATCCTTAAGCAGCACGCAGTTGCATTTAAATGCTGTACTGAGTCCAGATCCAGAAGATCCCTTATATTTTGACATGAAATTCAAGTAGCGTTTTAAAGTCTTGGTTCCTGCCTTTATCATTTGTATTGTTCTTTTTTATATTGAAGTTATTTCAACAACAAAGAACCAGTCATTTTAAAATTTGCATGCAGGTATTGTTTTATGTAAATCCCGAGTCTCACTTGGCATTTAAAAGTTCCAAGGCGAGCCTACGTTAAAGGCTTTGCAGCGTTGTCGTGGAATTCGCCGCTATCCGGAAGGACTGTTGAAATCTTGATAGTTTATGCCCGTTGGTCAGAGACCCGACGGGGGCATAAATAAATTTTTGAAGCTTGGGTTTACTTAGCTCATTCACCCTTTTGCAATAGCGGCGGGCGCTGCAAGGCACATACCATCCGCCCGGAAACCCGCCTGGGAACCGCTTAAATTTTAGGACGGCACGGAACGAAACGAGGCACAAGCAACCCAATAACCATTTTTATTGTAGTGTTCCCAAATGATGGCAAGGCATGAGGTACTTTTCGTGCTTTTTTAAACGGTCGCCGATACGGATTGAGACCTGTTATGTATCGAAAAGATTTATCGGTTTTACGTGCATTTAAATCCGTTTCCTGCTAGCTGTTATGACTGGCCGTTATAATTCTATAAATCCATTGAAACAATTCCCAGTCAAGCAGAGCGGCTGCGGTCATTGCAGCAATGCCTATCCACATGTACTTATTTTCATCGGACACATCCCGGTCTTTTTTGTATTCGGCGGTAACATCAAATTCGTTGTTCATAATTTTTATGTATTAGTGTGTATGTAAAATAAATTGTCAATTCGTTCCTGTAAACGTTGAAGGCATTAATCGGAAATACCCTCAAAAGGCATCGGAAAAATAAAATACTCCAGGAAATTTTCATGCGCCTTCGGCAAATAGTAATGATAGGACTTCATGCTGCGGCGCAGGATGTTTACGAATGCCGGATCAAGCTTGTGCAATAGCGGTTCCAGCTTTTCCAATTCCATGTTTATAGCCTGCTTACGTACTTCCTTTTCAATCGGTAATGTTTTGTCAAGTTCCGTGATCGTTTTTTCAAAACTGGCTTCTGCGTCTTTGTAAAAGCTAATGATCATTGGATCGCTGGAAAATGTTTTTAAATGGGTAATTTTAATGGCTGCATTTTTTTCTTCCTTATCTATACCATCCTTGGCTGTAGAAGTAAGCAATGACATGTACGCTGGAAATTTTAACAGCGGTTCTTTTTCTTTTTCTGTAAGATCATCATAGTGTTTCATCATTAAAAGTTTTAAAAGATGATACCCTCTGCTCACCTGGCATTCTCAACGATTTTTTTTAACCTGTTCTGGTTAATAACCCGAATGCTCTTGCCATCTGCCCGGATGGTTTTGTTGAGGGTTAATATTTTTAAGAATTTAAAAACGGTTTCATAGGTAGTGCCTGCATAAGCTGCAATATCCTGCCGGGTAACAGCCACTGAAATATATCCTTCTGCATTCGTGCCAAACACAGCTTGTATCTCAAGCAGCGTTTCAGCAATCCGGCCTTTCACCTCCATCAATGCCAGATTACGCATACGCATTTCTGCTATTTGTAATTCGGTAGCATAAAACTGCATTAACCGGTAGGTAAATGCGTGGTCAATCCTTAGAATGGTTTCCAAAAATGAGTTATCAATAAAACAGGCTTCCGATTCAACCAAGGCTGTAGCAGATACAGGGTAAAGTTCTCCAACCACCAGGCCACGGTGGCCTAGTATATCGCCCTGTTTGGTAAAGCGGATGATCAGCTCTTTTTGATCTACCCACTGCTTGTGTACTTTAACGGCACCAGCATTTAGAAAGTAAATTCCATTAACCTGTTCCCCTTCCTTAAACACCAGTTCGCCTTTCTTAAAGTGAACCGTTTTCTTTTTAAGCGCCAGCAGTTCCTTCCATTCCGGAAGACAATTGCTGCATAAAAAACAATTGCTGAGATTGCAGGATTCAGTACCCATTTCATTTGTTTAAAACATTGCTCATGCAATATTATAGAACAAAATTAAGTCAAATAAATCATACAAAATATTGTATAAGTAATATTTTATAAAAAAATTAAAACAGGTGGGTAGTAGTTGACTTCACACATGTTTTGCCAATCTTGAACCTTTCAGGCGCAGGGCTCCGGCCCTGTATCTTCCTTGTTACTAATCTTCGCTTCTAATAAATTCGAATCAACGAAAAGCCCACGCCTCTATGTGTTAGGCATTCAAAGATCTACATAGGTATGCGGTACAAGTGGGATCATCTCTTTTCACTTACTCTTGCCCGGCAACGTCTCTCACCGAGCCGATAGCTTAGCCGGGGACGTAGCGTCTGCTGCGGTGGTTCCTGTCTCAATGTATCACTACTTGCCACATTTTACTATCTGCCATTTACCTACTTCTTTTTTTAAATTTATTTCATCAATAAGAACAATATGTTTTAAAATGGAAATGCTTGCATTGTTCTGTGGAGGCAAGAGTGATAGCAGTGGGGACAGATAGTAGTTGATTGGGATATTTCTATCGCAAATCTATTACTGATTTTAAAGCTCAGTGGAGATAGCCATTTTTTCTCAAAGGGATCAATGGATCTTTTTTACATACAATTCATCTATCAGTATCATCACTAATGCCAGCAATGGCACTGCCATTATTATCCCCATAACACCTGCCACACTTCCCATTATTAACTGGCCTAAGATTGTTAATGCAGGAGGAAGACTCATCATTTTTTTTTGAACCAAGGGAGCGATGATATTACTCACCAGGGTTTGAATACCAATATAAATCAATGCCACAATTATGGCTGTATTGGTGCTAATAGTAAGGGCTAGCAAAACTCCCGGAATCATTGCAGCAAAGGAGCCAAAGTTGGGAACAATTACAAGAATGGCTGTTATAATACCTAGTACCAACGCAACAGGGATATGCATAATATTCAATGCAATGGGAAGTAAGATGATTATTAAAACCATTGAAATGATGGTTCCTTTTAGCCAGCCCTTAAGGATTTGGCTGCTACGATCTAATATTTTTTTAGCTACGGGTTTATTGGTTGATGGAATGAGCTTTAAAATTCCGTTTTTATAAAGGGCAGGACTTGCAGTAAAGAAAATCCCAAGGAACAAAATGATGTACAGATCGCCCAGTACTCCAAAGCTGGTACTAAAAAATTGCTGTGCTGTGGCAAATAATTTATCGGAGTTGTTACCTGAAACATAGGCTAGTATTTTTTGTCCGGTGGGTGTTTGTTGCAACTTTTGTTTTGCTGTAGTAATTGTTTGAGGCAAACTATTGCTTAAAGCAGTTAGCTGACCCTGGATTTTTGTACCCATAAACCATGTTAGTAATACTGCAATAAACAGCGTTGCAACAATCGACAACACCATACTGCTGCGGCGGCCTAATTTGGTTTTTCGTTCTATTATATCACCAAGGCCATGAAAATAGACTGCAATCAGGGATCCGGCCAGCGCCATTAAAAGTACATTAAACGCAACACGAATTAACAATATCAAAATAACAAAAAAGGCAAATATTGCTACTGTGTACCATACTTTTTCAACGTAGGTCAACTCTTTGTTTGTAGTCTCCTCTTTTTGGGAATCCTTGTTGGGCATAACTAAATGATTATAGTACTTCTAAACTTAAAGGTAGTATTTTAGAAAACCATCATTCAAAAGATGTCGATCCATTCCTTCAGCCCATAATTCCACTCCGAAACTTACGCTGCATTTAAAAGTTCCAGAACGAGTCTCCACTAAAGATTTTGCAGCATTGATGTGGGGCTCGCCGCTATCTGGAAGGACAGTTCAAATCTGCATAATTTATGCCCGTTGGTCAGAGACCAGACGGGCATAAATAATTTTTTGAGGGTTGGAAGTATTTGGTTAATGCAAGCTGTTGCAATAAAGGCGGATTCTGCCAGATACATACCTGCCGCAAGGAAACCCGCCTGAGAATGGTAAAATTTTAGGAAGACACGGAACGGAATTAAACCAAAAAAAGTAGTGAGGATTTTAAGAAAACGGCGAGTGAACCGACGATGTAATTTCAATAGAAAATCATTACTTTTATTATCGATATTTATATCGTTAACAACATTGATAACAAGTAATCTTAATTAATTTATGACCAAGTCTTCACTCCTTATTGCGTTGGTTTCCGTGATGTTTTTTAACCTGGTAAACGGACAAACAAAATCTACAAAAACCAGCGCTGCAGATTTTCAAAAGTCAATCAAACAATTAGGAAGTCTTTTTAAAAAGAAGAAGACTGATACCACAGGAACAAACACTCAAGGCCAAAAGGTGGACAAAACGGGTGACAATAATGCTGGTAACGCAACCCACAAAGCGTCAGCAGGCGGTGCAAAGGCAGGTACTTCAATACCTGATGTAAAGTTGCTCGATGTTGACCAAATACAACCTTTTAACAGCGGCGTGGCAGTGGTTATAAAAGGCAGCTCTTATGCCCTGATTAATGCAAAAGGAGAAACGGTAATTCCTTTTAATACCTACGGTGCCCTGTCTACCAATATGGCAAATGCTCAATATGCCTTCTTTACCAATGGGCTAATACGTTACCGAACCATGGATCAGCAGCAATGGGGATATATGAATCCTGAAGGAAAAATTATCGCCAAAGGCGTTCTTAGTGACCTCACTGAGAACAAACGATACCTTCGGTTAAACAACAGCGACCACTCCACCACCTACACTACGCCGGAGGGAAAAACGTACACTCATCCTGCTTCAGTTGATGATATTGTTGATGGAATTGGTATTGTAAGAAAGACCGTAGATAATGGTAACCGGAACATTTATGGATACAAGAAGCTAACAGGAGAAACATTGACTGCAGTAATTTTTGATGAAGCTTATCCATTTTCTGATGGCATGGCAATGGTAGGTAAAAAGAATGAATTTGGAGAAATGAAATATGGATTCATCAACCGGCTGGGGCAACAGGCTATACCATTTTCTTTTTCTGTAAAGCCTTCAAATTTTACCAGCGGCTTTGCCAGGGTGGAGCCAAAAGACAAAGCTGAATTTGAATATGCATTTATTAATAAAAGCGGGCAAATAAAACTTAAGCAAACACGATCCGACATCACTCAATTCGGATCTTTTGAAAGATTTACCAACTATGGTTTTGCCTACAGCGCAAAATATATTATGGACACTACTTTTAAAATGACGAGTAAAAAAAGCTTTTTTGCCAGCTACGGCATACCTGAAGATTCATGGTTTGTGCAGGAGCCTAATTATCTGGAAGGGGAAACCAACGCAAAACTCTTTTTTAGTACAAGGGGCGTTAATAGCAGCAGTACAACCTATCCGCTGGTTGGCTTTATTAATTTGGGTACCAAAAAAGTTGTTATGCCCACTTTTGATCTCCTTAACCAAAGCTTCATTTACTTCGATCCGGTTTCGCATCTTGCTTTGGCTAAAGCGCCTTTGGGCAGAGATAATAAAAATATACCCGTTTTTCGTGAGGGATATATTAATGAAGATGGTTTATTTGTGATGATAAAAGGTAAGGGTTCGCAATGGTAAATTTATTGGCTCTTCTTTCCCAGCAACGTCTTTTACCGAGCCAATAATTTAGCCGGGGACATTGCGTCTAGCTTATACGCAGTACGCAAGTCTCTATCGGAGACCTTGCTAAAAAACTCTTTCCCAGCAATGTCTCTCATCAAGCTTTAGCTTAGCCGGGGACATTGCGTCTTCGTGGCAGGCAGTATGCAACATTCCTATCGGATATCTTGCTAAAAAAAGTCCACCATGCGCATTACTCCGTTCTGTAAAAATGCTGGCTCATCATCTATTGAATAGTAATGATTTTAAGTTCTCCGGGTATGGTAAGTTTTGCACCGGGTTGAATGGTGAAAACAGCATTTTTAGAAATGAATTGCGCTATGTTTACAATACACTCCCCATTAGTTATTGGATTGATAATTATTGTAAAACCGGCGGGTAGGTTGGCAGGAGGAATAACATTATTACTCCAGTTGGCGGGGTTATCCCAATTGCCATTTCCAATAAATGTATAAACACTTGAACTGTTAACAATAGAAAATGTTTTATCTACTGCTGCAGCTGCATTGTAATAGGCATTGCCCCCCACAGTAGCCCTGATGGTAGCCGTACCTGTTCCATTGATGGTGACCACATTGTTGTTAATAGAAACCGGTCCACTTAGCACTGCGTAGCTAACATCGTCGCCGGATAATGCCGTTGCCGTTAATTTAAAAGCTGTATAGTTCAATGTTTTATTCGTTACGTCGAACTGTATGGAATTGGCAGCTTTGCTGGCCAGGGCAAAATCTGCCGCTATCACTACCGGTACTTTTACTGTTTGATTGTTATAGGTTACTGACACGGTATCGAGCCCCGGAATTTTTGCCTGCACAACCCCCTGCGCATTGATGCTTACCTTGTTGGTAGCAGATTGATAACGCACGCCGTTGCTGGTATCTTTTACAATAAAACTAACCGTGCTGTTGCCGTTGTTATAAAACACATTGGGTTCAAGCGCTGTTTCCCTTGTGGTAGAATCAAGTGCAATAATAGCCGGCGATACCACTACTTTTACAAAGCTGCCGGTGGGCATTACTGTAAAGAAAGACGTATCTGCAAGCAGTACACCCGAAGCGTCTCTTGCAATAATTACATAATTTATTTTACCCAATACACTAAAGCCAGCTGGTATATTTACAGTAACACTAAACGGGCTGGAATTGGGAACGGCATACATGCCAAGGTCTTTAATAAGCAGTACCGCAGTACTAATTTTTGCGCCGCCCAATGTGTCGTATGCAATGGTAATATCGGTAGCGGTACCTGCATTTAATACCTGGTATTTGCTGGCTTGCCTGATCTTTATTTTTTCGTTTCCGGTAGCTGTAACTGTAATAGGGCGTGTATAATTGTTGTTACCTGCAGTTGTGGTGGATGCTGGCCGAAGCCCGGCTGATACAGGCGAAGGGAAGGAGCCAGCAAACGGTGTTTTATCGGTTGTTTGCAACAATACTTTTACCTTGTTATGTATAGCAGGGTTATTGGTTTCCGTTACCGTTGCAGGACCACTGTGCCCCGTACCCTGAAAGAACGAAACATACTGGCTTGAAGGGGAAAGTCCGCCCAGCTGACTTTTTACACCCACAATCAGGTCATGTTCATTCAGACTAAATATTTCATCTGCCGTTTTTAAAAAAAATGTTCTGCACATATTGGCCCAGCCGAAAGG
>JBBQEA010000144.1:0-13468 GCA_038320245.1 Chitinophagales bacterium
TGCATACTCAGTAGTATTTGCAAGTTTGTTTCCAAAATAAATGACGCCAAGGCGGCCTTCATTATCCGTCTGCAACACCATCGCATTTTTTTCTGTTTCAACAGGTATTGTCACCAGGTTTTGCGCACAGGAAAAGCTGGATGTAACAAGCAATAAAAATAATATTGACCAGGCGATAGTACTACTATTGAGCTTCGGTGGCCCGTCCGAATGGCAAGGCCGGGCGGACGTCGCACTCTTGTACCCGGTTAAATTAATTGAACAACCGGATACATATTGATGAAACCGTTTTTTGTTTATCATTTTTTTTGTTGGCATAACCATTATTATTTTTAGCTGTTATTATTTCGGTGTAAGTACTGCAATGTATTTCATTATAATTTGCTTTCCATACGTATAGCAATAAAGAATTTGCCTTTATCTAAGCAATGTTACTGTTCCAGTTATTTTCAATTTATTCAGTTTAAATGTTATCAGGTAAACGTAAGATCCCGCTTGCTGTGGATTACCATTCAGCATTCCGTCCCACGAAACGATTGCACCCGTTGTATGATAAACCTTGTTACCAAAGCGGTTAAACACAGTTACCGTTGCACCATATGCTGGATCTAAAAAAGGAATTCTCCATCTATCATTTTTCCCATCGCCATTAGGCGTAAAGGCAGAAGGAATATACAATCCCTTTACAACTTTCACGTTCACAATATCGTTATTTGCACAACCATATACCGACCTGGCAAAAAGCGTATAAGCGATATCCTGAACCGGAGATACGATAGGTGTTAGCGTTGCAGTATTATCGATAAAAGTATTTGGTGACCATGAAAAAAGGAGACTGTCACCCGTAGCAATACCATGTAAAGCCACGGCATAACCTGCAATTAGATTGATGTCCACACCTGCATCCACAACCGGATTGGGATGGACATTAATGATGATTGCATTGGATGCAATGCGACAGGTAGATGCTCCGCTTACATTGGCTTCCGCTATAGTGAAACGATACCAGTAATCGCCTGTTTCAGTTGGGGTACGCTGATAACCAGTATTGGTGGCTCCTTCTATGTCATTCCAGGTATTGCCTTTATCCTTGCTTAATTGCCAGTGATAAACCGGGTTGATATATCCCAAAGCAATTGCTGCATTAAAATTGTAAACACTCGTATTGCCATCGCAAACATTGATGGTATTGCTTGTGCTTCCGGTTATTGTTGAAGTAATTAATTTTCCACAGGGGCGAAAAGTGATATCATCCATTGCCAGGTCATTTCCATCGCCACCAGGTGCATTGTTTCGCATTCGTAAAACAATGGCAGATACATTGGAGGGTGTTGTAAAATAAAAGCCATACTGCTTCCATTGCACTGTTTGCTCCACCGGTATATCTCCAGAATTGTAAGTCTGCAAAAGCTCACCTGTTGCAGTTTCGATGGTAAATGTGATGTTGGGGCGTATACCTTGTATAACATATTTCATATTCAACATCCATGCAGCAAATTCATAGGTTGTGTTGGCACAAAGGGATTTTACGGTATCCAAATAAAAATCACTCGGTTCAAAAGATGCATCCACCAACATAAAATATCCATTGGTATTACCAGTATGATCCCTTTGTAAAACATGCCATCCGTAGTTGCATTCTATGCCACTGTTTAACAGCGTATAAAATCCGTTTACAGGACAGGGATCTGTAACATATTGGTAATTTGTGGTTGCGGCAGAAAGTGCAGGACCTGGATTATATCCTGCGCCAAAAGTAATATTCACTACCGGATCTCCAAGGCTTCCACTACATAACTGAGCCTTTGCATTGCAGCAAACAGTAGCAGCAGCAAATAAAAAAGCAGATCGTAAAAACAGGAACTGGTGAGGATATAACGATCTGTACATGGTAAGTAAATGGCTTTCCAAATTATATTCTCTTTCTTTGTTAGATTGCTTCACTTAATATTTATTGAGCATCAATAATTATTGAAGTTGTAGCCATTCCTTCAGCTATCGCTTTTAATTTTATTTCCCCTGAAGATTTACCAGCCTTTACAACCACCATGCATCTGCCTTGCCATGCTTTCCGGTCCGAAGCCTGGTAACTTTCAAGGCTTTGCGGATTGGCATTTCCAACCCCTATAATTGTACCAGGGCCGTCTATTTCAAAAATAACCTTGTTTTCTGCCAAAGGATTACGGACCCCCTTTGCATCCAATAATTCAACAGTAATGTAACTTAGATCCTGGTTATTTGCTTTGATAATTTTTTTATCTGCCGTCAGTTTGATATTAGCCACACTACCAGCTGTAGCAAGTATGGCAGAGTTGATCATTTTATTTTTAGCATTGTAGCCGATAGCTTTTAAAACACCCTGCTGATAAGGCACCTGCCATGATGCAATCATTTTTGTGGAACGATTAGTCTGTTTTTGGCCTAGCGATTTTCCATTTAAAAATAATTCCACCCGTGTGCAGGAAGAATAAATATTTACTTCTATTGCCTTGTTTTCATAACCCTTCCAATTCCAGTTGCTTACCGCATCGAGCCAATGCCATTTAGACCATGACTCCCTGTTTGGGTTCTGTTTAAATGAAGGAATCGGCGGAGTAACAAAAAGGGAAATCTGATCTTCTTTCCACAAGGCATCCCGGTAATAAGATTGCGGACGTTTCCAGCCGCAGATATCAATATCACCACAATAAGCGAGGTTCCATGGATAGAAATTTTGTTTTTGAAAATATCCCAGCCAGCCGATACTTGCCTCCCCAACATAATCAAAAGCCGTCCACACAAAATCACCGATTACATAGGGATTATCTATCACATCCATCCAACTCCCAAATGCTTCCAATGGATATGACTCTGAACCGTACATGATTCTTTTGGGTAACCGTTTATGATCAACTGCATAAATACCATCTACCAAATGATCGCCGCCTGCAGCATAGTTATACCCGGCTACATCCAGTTCAGCAAAATAAGGATCCTTGTCGGCGTTCAAGCCATTTACTGCAGAAGTTATCGCCCTTGTTGAATCTAAACTTTTTATATAGTTGCCCAATAATTTAGCCGTGGCTACGCCTTCCTTATTTCCCCTTTCTGGTATTTCATTGCCAATACTCCACATAATTACTGATGGATGATTTCTATCCCTGCTAACCATGGCTTCAACATCTTTTTTCCACCACTCTTTAAAATACAAATGATAATCATAAGGATTTTTGCCATAGTTCCACATGTCGAAAGTTTCATCAATTATGAGCATCCCGAGACGGTCGCAGGCTTCTAAAAAGGCTTCGCTGGGCGGATTATGGCTACACCTGATAGCATTGTAACCACTGGCTTTCAGTAACTCAACTTTTCTCTCCTCTGCCCTGTCGTAGGCTTTAGATCCAAGCGGTCCGTTATCATTGTGAAAACAGCCACCTTTTAATTTAATGGTTTGCCCGTTTACCTGTAAACCATGATCTGCATCAACAGTTATCTTTCTAATACCGAAACTATTGGAGTAAGTATTTAACAAAGTGCCATTGCTTAAAACAGAGGTTACTGCTGAATACATAGCAGGTGATTCGCATGACCATAACTGGGGATTTCTAATAACTGCCTCCTGGTCAAATTCAAATGACTGTTTTGCTGACACTTGTTTTTTTGTCTCAGCCGATGCCACAGTTTCTCCTCCCTCATTTACAAATTTGGTTATGATACTGATAGATGCTTCACTGCCCGTTTCATTTAATATACTTGTTTTGCAATTTATTTTTGCATTGGCTTTGGTTACTTCCGGTGTTGTAATAAATGTTCCCCATTGGGTGGTATGAATTGGATCCGTTGTTGTAATCCATACATGCCGGTAAATACCTGAACCCGAATACCAGCGGCTATTTTGCCCTTCGTTCTTTACTTCCACAGCAATAACATTTGTGCCTTCAAATTTTACCTGATCGGTAATATCAAATACAAAACCAGTGTAACCATAGGGATGATTTCCCAGGTGGTAGCCATTGATCCAGACATCTGCATTCATGTAAACACCATCAAACTGAACCTGTATTTTTTTGCCTTTGTCTGTTGGAGCCACCTTAAATGTTTTACGATACCAGCCAGTGCCACCGGTAGTAAAACCACCACTCACCTGGCTAATGGCGTCAGGATTAAAGGGGGAACGAGTGCCGTTCAAATCTTCGATACTCCAATCATGAGGCAGATCTATTTTTCTCCATTTAGAGTCATCAAAATTATTTTGGTCAGCACCCTGCGCCCCACCTAAATGAAAGTTCCAGTCATTATCAAAATTTATCGTGGTATTTTTTTGTGCGGTGAGCCCAAAAGAAAATATCAATAAAAGACAGTTAAAAATTATTTGTTTGTTGATCATTTTTTAAAATTTATGAATAGTTTGATTGGTTTCAATTTTTCTTATCTTTTAATTGCCAGGTTTGCACTGGTTGATTGTTGATGCCTATCAGCAGCATATTATTGGTGAACTGTACACTTCTTACATCACCTTTAACACTAAGCCCCGATTGATTTTGCGGCAGGTAAGTAAAGTTCCCCTTTCCATCACCCAAATAAACCTGGCCAAAGTTGGCATCGAATGTTGAAAGCCTCATACGATTGTATTGATTATTGCCAAATAGCAATAAATCACTTTTACCATCCGCGTTTATATCTGCACTGCTCATGGCATATATTGGAGCATACTGAGCCTGCACAGGTAAATCTTTCTTCGTTAATCCGTTACCTGTATTTTCAAGATAAACAGTATTAAAAGTAGTTGCCTGCAAAGGTTTCATTGCACTTAATTGATTAGCAGGAATAATATCAGCAATAGTAGCATCCGCATAACTGCCGTAATTGTAAAACTTCTTTCTTAAAAAAGGTGCCTGAAAAATGATATCATCCATTGTAACAAAGGGGTAACTCTTGCCTTGTACAAAACTAGTTAGCACAGGATCTTTCGTTCTATCTCCATCAAGATCGACATTGTACAATTGAACCGGTTCTTTTTCAGAAGCTACCAACTGGCCATTGGTTCCATAATTGGCCAGTACAATATCTTCATCCCCATCCTTATCAAAATCATTCACAAGAATCTTGTTCCACCAGCCTGAACTGGAAAATGAAATATATTTTTGGGAAGCATCTTCTAACACGTTTCTTTTATTTATAAATACTTTAACCGGCATCCATTCCCCAACTATTATTAAGTCTTTTACCTTATCATTATTTACATCAACCCATGCTGCATCTTTAACCATTCCAGCAGAAGACAAAGTTCTGCAAAACTGTGGAGTGGCATCCGTAAAATTTGCTTTGCCGTCATTGAGTAATAGACGGCTACCGCCATATTCCGGCCACTTTCCTGGTGTTACTGAGCCGCCACTAAATAAATCCAAATCACCGTCACCATCTACATCGCAGGGCCTTACACAACTTTTATTAGCCATAAAGCCAGGCAGTGCATTTTCCTTTTTTGTAAAATGGCCTTTGCCATCATTAAGGTACAAACGGTCATTTAATTCGGGTGAGTTAAAGTAAAATTCATACCCGCCGCTTACCACATACAGGTCCATATCTTTATCATTGTCTGCATCAAAAAATATTGCGTCTACGTCTTCGCTTAGGGAATCTATTGCAATAGATGTAATGGCAAGCGGAACAAATGAATGTTTACCCGTTTGCAAAAAAATACTTCCCGTCTGCCCCTTGGCTCCTCCAATAAAAATATCCTCTAAGCCGTCACCATTCACATCTCCTTTTGCCATACAAGGGCCCTGCCTCGAATAATATTGTGACAATAAAGACTGAACCGTAAAATCATTGAAATCATTTTCTTTGTGTGTATACTTTATTGCCGTGGTATCCTTTTCAAACAAACCTTTTATGTACGGAAGAATGGGGTATACAAATGACTGTGTTGCATTTTTTTTATTAACCACCAGGGTTTGATTCACTTTTACATTTTTAAATTGCTGCACTTTATCATCAGGCCATATTATTACAATAGAATCAATACTGGTTTTATTATTTAACCCAAAATGTAAAACGGGGTCTACGCTTGATTGGAAACCCCTCACAGGTAATTGTTCCTGATAATATTTTTGATCACCTGCATATACTATTACTTTAGTTCCTATACCTAAATTATTTTTAGCTTCGCCCTGTAACTGAACCCGCAAAAAATTATTTTTTATCAATTGCTCACTGTTATTTTTGTATATACCGGCAGCACCTTCTGTATTACTAATTACCAGATCCAAATCCCCGTCATTATCTAAATCCGCATACACAGTTCCCTGCGAAACAGTAGGCCCATCCAATCCCCAATCTTTCATCTTCTGCTCAAAATGATCGTTGCCCTGGTTTCGATATATATAATTGGGTAGTTTGATAGCAGGCATGTGCGAAATATAATCGGCTACATTTACTTCTGCTTCTCCGCTTTTATATTTTAAAACCTGTGCCATTGAATATTTCAGAAACTCCATATCGGTATTGTTCCGTTTATAGCCGTTCGAAATAAAAAGATCCTTCCATCCATCATTATCAAAATCTGCAAATAAAGGCGCCCAGCTCCAATCGGTATTGGCTATGCCTGCCAATTGGCCTATTTCACTAAAGCTTCCGTCGCCATTATTTTTTTGCAAAACATTTTTCATGTACTGGCGTGGCATACCCTTTGTAAAAAGAAAATTGTACTCATCAAAATTATCGGCACCGAGATGCATTTTTAAAGCGTGATTATCTTCTGGCAACATATCCAGTTCAGCAATATCGGGCAACAGGTCATTGTTGTAATCATTGATATCAATACCCATGGAGAATAAAGAAGTGTGGTTTATTTGTTGATCCAGTTTACCTGTAAAAGTGCCATCCTTATTGTTAATGTATAAATAATCCGGCTCTTTAAAATCGTTACTCACATATATATCCGGCCAGCCATCCTGGTTAATGTCAGCAGTACTTAAACCTAAACTAAAAGTGAGTTTATTGGAACCAATACCTGCAAGTGCATTTACATTTACAAAATGACCATTATCATTTCTATATAATTTATTTTCTAACGTTGAATCGCCTCTTTGGAATCTTAACTGGATGTTTTGCACCTTGCCCTTTGAATATTCCGGTGAAGACTGGTTGATAAGAAACATATCCAAATCACCATCTTTATCGTAATCAAAAAAAGAGGCCTGTGTCGAATATCCCGGATCATCCAGACCGTATTCGGCAGCCTTTTCAGTAAAACTGAGGTTATGATTGTTGATGTACAATAAATTTCTCCGTTCATTTGCATTAGCCGATCCTGAACGACAAATATAAATATCCTGCCAGCCATCGTTATTAATATCAACCATGGTAACACCGGTACACCAACCTTCTTTTTCTGCAATGCCGGTTTTTTCTGTAATGTCTTCAAACTTAAAGCGGCCTTTATTGATGTACAAGCGGTTCTTTACCATATTGCCTGTAAAACACAAATCAGGTAAACCATCGTTATTCATGTCACCTACAGCAACACCGGCGCCATTGTAGAAATAGGGATAAGTAAGGATATTGAAATCGGGGCTATCTTCTTTTAATTTATTTTCAAAATCAATACCTGATTGACTATCGGCCAATTTTGTAAAGAGTTTTAATTTGTCTTCTTTACAGGAATTTGAAATAAGTATAACTACTGCCAGTAGAAATATTTGGTAAATAGGTAAATTTTTCATGCTATAAAGTTATCCGTTCAGGATAAGGCTGTACATTATGTGGGTCGTTTTTTTTACCGCTTGTTAATAAACAAAAAGGAATCACTTAGCTGCTGATTGACGTGGCGGATTTTCTTCTGTTTTTGCTATTTTATTTTATTATACAAAAAAAGTTGTCCTTAACGGACAACTTTTTTTGTATAATAAGATCATTAAATTAATACAATGGATTCTGAATAAGATTGCTGTTGCGGTTTATTTCATCCAATGCCAATGGGAACAAATAAAATCTTGGATTCCATGCCCTGTCCTGTACACTTTTAACAGTATACTCTGTAGTTCCGTAGGTAACATGATCAGGATTAAGTTTATGCAGAATAGTTATACCTAAGGCATTATTGTAAGCCGGGGCTGCAATTAGCCAGCGACGAATATCAAAGAAACGCTGACCTTCGTAAGCCAGTTCAATCAGGCGTTCATTCCTGTACCGGTCAGTAAGTGCTGATCCTGTTTCCGTAATATCTGGCATAAAGGCTCTTTTTCTTATCATGTTAAGATAAGTTTTAGCTTCTGCTTCCTGACCTAAACCAAGGCAAGCTTCCACATAATTTAATACAATTTCTGTATAACGAATATAACGCCAAGGCTGCACTTGTTTATTAAATTGCGCATCCACTGTTGGATCAACAAATTTGCGCAAAAAATAACCCGTGTAAGTGCCATTCCAATCTTCAAACGGACTTTTCCTGGTATCCAATCCCGGAACGATGTCAATGCCTGTACCGTTCCATTTTTCCTTGTTGGAAGTATTAATAATTCCAATAGGATCCTGTGCTATCACATCCGCAGGACGGGTACGCCATTTTGCACCATCGTAATTAACGGTGGCATAAAAACGGGGATCACGATTTGTGTATGGCGCTAAAGCCTGTGTGGAGTTGCTCCAGCTAAATTTTGTTCCATCCTTCATTTCATAGGCATCTACGAATTGCTGTAATGGCGTATTACTACCCCAGCCATGATATCCATTGGGATTGTTGTATAAACCTGGATTATAACCATCCCAGTTTTGATCCACTTTTGTGGTAAAATATTTAAAGAAAATATCTTCTGAAGTATTTTGTTTCAGAAAAATGTCGGCGTAATTTTTTGTTGCTTCATCAGCACTTGCGGGGTTGGGCATATACAAACTGTAAGTACCTAAATCCATTACTTTCTTTGCGGCCTCTTTTGCTGCCTGCCAGCGGGCTGTTCTATCCCCACCCACATTGCCAATTAGTTCATTGTGACCATAACTGCCCGCCCATGAACCATTGCTATTAGCAAAATCACTGGCAGCCGCCAGTAAAACCCTTGACTTTAAAGCAAGTGCGGCACCTTCTGTAGCCCTTCCTGCATCCATAGCTTTACCATGTAACAATGTTGCGGACTGGTCGAGTTCATCGGTAATAAACTTTACGGTTTCTTCATAAGTATTACGGGGAACTGCGAATGTATCCGCCAAACCGTAAGCCTTTGTAATGATAGGCACACCACCGTAAATAGACAAAAGGTTATTGTATAAATAGGCCCTTAAAAAATGTACCTCACCTTTCAAATTATCCTTGGTGGATGCATCAATAGGAGCAGCATCAATTTTACTAAAAAATACATTGGAGGCCCTTACAAATTTGTATTCTGTAGACCAGTTGTATTGCTTCAGATCAGAAGCCCAGAAGTTAGCATCAAAAATGGAAAAATCGCTGGGATTAATAAGGCTCTTGGTAACATTACTGCTACCAAAGTCTGCATTGTACATAGATTCATCTGCCATAGATGCCAACATAATACAGCCAAAACCATGTGGCACGCCGCTATAGATATTATTTACAAAAGTCTGAATTAATGCAGGATCCTGCCATACGGTTGCATCGGAAAACTGATCAACTGGTAAGATATCCAGTTCTTTTTTGCAGGAAGGCAATTGCATCAGCATTACGCCACCTAAAATTATTGAGAATATACGTTTCATATAAAAAATTTAAAAAGTTAATGTTAATCCTGCTGATACTACCCTTTGTAGTGGGTAGCTTTGTCCACTACCGGCAGAAGCTTCCGGATCGAAATCTTTGTAATCAGGACTGTAAGTTATCAGGTTATAGCCACTCACATAAACCCTGAATACTTGTATGCCTAATTTTTGAATTACTTTTTTAGGAAGGGTATATCCAAACTGAAGATTTTTTAACCGCAGGTAATCTGTCTTTTTCAAAAAATAAGTATTACCCTGGCTTACCCAATATTCGTTACCCCTGTTATAGGTTCTTGGCTTGCTTGCGGAGGTATTGGTTGATGTCCACCTTCCTTCAGCAAAACTTTGCAGGTAATTTCCAATTTCTCCAGATTCTGTATTGATATAATTTACAGCTCCGGTTGCCCCCTGGCCTAATATAGATAAGTCAAAACCTTTGTATTGCATATATAAGTTAATACCGCCTGTAAAAGTAGGTATATTGGTTTTATCATTTCTTACCTGGTCATTCGCATCAATTTTACCATCACCGTTTACATCTTTAAAAATAATATCCCCTGGCCTTGCACCTGACCAATGTGGTATTTTATCAATAGCCGCCTGGTCCGCAAATACACCAATCGCCTGGTAGTATGTACTTGTATTCATGGGTTTTCCTGTAGATTGCTGATATCCTGGCTTTCCGGGAGCTTCATCCCAGAAATCAATTTTATTTTTAGCATACCCTCCGTTTATTGACACAGAATAATTAAAATCATTTATTCTATCTTTATAACCGACAGTAAAATCATACCCTTTGTTACTAACCTTTCCTATATTTTCAGCCGGTAAGGTTATACCTGCTGACTGAGGTACTGAGGCATTTCTGAAAGCCAATACATTTGATCTTTTATAATTAAAATAATCAAACTCAACAGATAATTTATTGTTCAATAAAGAGGCTTCAAAACCAATATTGGCCTGCTTCGCTACTTCCCATGTTACATTAGGGTTGGGAACACGCGTTTCGTAAGATGTTACATTTTCAGTAGACCCATTGGTTACGAAAGGCAGATATGGAGCCCCAACAATATTACCATATGCATAGGTTCCTAAATATTGGAATGTATAAGGCGATCCGTATGGACCTACCTGAATTTTGTCATTTCCCGTTTTGCCCATTGATCCCCTGATTTTTAAGCGATCAATAAAATGCACATTTGCCTTAAAGAAATTTTCTTCAGATACTACCCAACCTGCCGAAACACCCGGAAAAAATCCCCAGCGATGATTAGCAGGGAAGTTATAACTACCATCCTCCCGCCAAACGAATTCGACCAGGTATTTATCTTTATAGGCATAATTTACCCTGCCAAAATAATTTAGTCTTGCCTCGTTTGATCCTGATCCACCATTATTTATTTCTGCAGCTCCGCCGGCATTCAACTCGTCAATAGCTGTTGATGCAAAAAATCTTCTGAAAGCATTAAAATATTCGAGATTGCCCTTTCTAAGTTCAGAACCTGCCATTATTTTAATGGAGTGATTATCGCTTATTTTTTTATCGTAATTAATCAACCCATAATAAGTTTTGGTTAATCCATCACTTGCGTACTGACCCATTCTTGCGTCATCAAACCCCCTTTTACCTTTTGTTAAAGTAGGATGACCATTGGCATCAAGATTATTAAAATCAGCGGTATACAAATACCATGGGGTCTGCCAGGTCTTTCTAAAATCAAAACCTTTGTCAATTGCTGCAGTGCCAGAAATTGACAATCCTTTAACCCATGGAATATTGATATTTAATTTGAGGTTTGTGTTCAAAGTGTAATATTTGTCTTTATCATAACCGGTAGCATCTGTACTTATTACTACAGGATTATCTCCATATTCAATATCCGGACCGGGAGTACCGTCAGGCCAGTAAGCAGGCAAAGTTGGTTTTCCCCTCATCACCATTCTGAAAATTGAACCAGCGCCACGAACGGGATAATTTTTATCTTCCATTCTGCCAGACATATCAAAACTTAAAGAAATATCCTTGCTGATCTTTGCATCTACGTTTGTTCTTAAATCATACTGATTGTACTTAGTAGCACTGCGGTAATAGTTGCCTTCCTGAGTTTTGGCTCCCAGAGAAACAAAATAACGCAGATTTTCTGCTCCGCCTGAAATGGTGGCATTGTAAGCTGCCTGTTGAGATCTTGGCTTAAGAGTAGCCTTAAACCAATCTGTGTTTGGATATTTCCAGGGATCAGAACCATCTGCAAATTTATTTATTTCATCTGTTGTGTATTTTGCGGGACTTCCGTTATAAGTGGCTATCTCATTTAACATGGTAGCATAGGTAGCAGCATCCGCCATTTTCGGAGTTTTTGTAGGCTGGTTATAACCATCATTTATATTAAAAGTAATTTCAGGCTTGCCCAGTTTACCCCTTTTTGTTGTAATCAGGATAACTCCATTTGCGGCCTGAGCACCATAGATAGCAGCAGACGCATCTTTTAAAATAGTAACACTTTCAATACTGTTTGGATCAATTCTTTCCAGGCTGCGGCCAACAATACCATCTACCACCACCAGCACATCATTGTTGCCTAAACTATTTACACCACGGATTCTTAAAGTAGAACCATCATAACCAGGTTCGCCACTACCCTGTATAGCAGTAAGTCCGGGAGCACGTCCCACCAAACTATTACTAACATTGGTTGCCGGAGATTTAGCAATGTCATTTCCTCTAATCGTACTTACCGCACCGGTTAAAGTAGCCTTTTTTGTGGTTCCGTACCCCACCACAACAACTTCGTTTAATTGACTTGTTGAAGTTTTTAAACCAACATTAAAGTTTGTTTTGTTTCCCACTACAATTTCCTGAGATTCAAATCCAGTGGAGGATATAGTTAACACAGATTTGGCATTGGGAACGTCAATAGAAAACGCTCCGGAAGCATCTGTCGTTACCCCCATTTTCGTGCCCTTTACGGTAACACTCGCATTTACCGCAGGACTACCTTTTTCGTCGTTTACGATACCAGTTACATGTAATTTTTGCTGTGCAAATACTCCCACACTTACAAGCAATGCTACAATGGAGAATAGCATTTTTTTAAAAAGGCCCGCCACTAAGTGCACAGATGGACTTAGGCTGCCTGAGCAAAACGCATTGGTTTGTTTTTTCATGATGGCAATTGTTTTTGGTTAATAAAAAATCGTTGATTTACTTAATTGGTCGTTTTAAAAGATGCGCTTATTATTTTTGTCTTTTAGATTTATAAGCCAGTCGGTAAAATTTATATAATTTTTTTTATTCTCGTTTGTGTAATTTTTTTTGAGAATAATGCGTAATCGATTGCACAAAAAATGGTATTAACTATCGTTCCAGTTGATTTGTAGCATTGAGTTAATATTTATTTATTTAGATAATGCTGATTGCCTGATTGTAATACCTTTCTTTTCTACACTATGCTGTTTTCTTTTTGTAGACTCTCTGGCATACAAGATGGGGTCCAGCACAATATTTTGTTTTGGAGATACTCCTGTCTCCCTTTCATTTACCGCAATTATCTTCATCAACAATTTCAGCGCTTCATTGCCCATTTGCACAGTCTGCTGATCTACTGAAGACAAAGAGGGCGTGATATGCTCTCCAAAACTTTCATTCGCAAAACCAATCACACCAAAATCATCAGGAATATTTACCCTTCTTTCTTTTAAGCCTTTAATAATTCCCAACGCTGTATAATCTTCAACTGCAAAAACAGCATCCGGAATTATTGGCTGATTAAAA
>JBBQEA010000145.1:0-13462 GCA_038320245.1 Chitinophagales bacterium
TCCCGGTAGTTTTCTGCAAGTTCATTGGCCTGTATAATGTGGTCATAAACATCTTTAAAATATTTCTCGGTTCGTTCTTCTATTAATTCACTTTCGCTGCGTAATATGCCACTAACCAATTCTCTTACCGGGCCAACATTCCTTTTTAGCACAATCATTTCTTTGCGCAACATATTTATTTTTGCAAGGCTCCGTGTATTGGGGCTTCTTACAATATCCTCCTCCAGGTTTTCAATTTTATCGCCCAGCTTTTCCATTACCACAAAGTAATTATCAACTATTAAATCAATCAAAGTGTAAAACAAAAAGTCTGAACCTTGCTGCCGCACTTTCGTATTATTTACTTTAAGCTTTTCCCTCAGTGGATTAAATGCATCTCTGTTGGCATCTTCCTGAAAACTGATGACAAAGTTTTTTCCAAGTATGATACTGATTTGTTCTGTTTCTACGGCAGAATCTTTTTCATTAAAATAAAGCATGCTGAGTACACAAAATAGAATGCCATTTAATTCATCCATTTTTGGGCGTTGACCATGGCTTAAAATATCTTCTACAATCAGGTTGTGAATGCCATAATGCTCGCAGATAGTTTCCACATCCTTTTTTCGTAATCCGTCAACATTTATCCAGGTAGCTTTTGGTGAATCCGCATAGCCAAAACAGTCAGACACATTTGTTAATTCTGTTACTTCGGCGCTGGAAGCATCATAATCATACACAAATATTTTTAACACTTCGGGCTCCACTCTTACAGGCGCTATGGTAGGATTTACCTGCAATACTTTTTTAGTACGCACCAGATCCATCGGATTTAATAAATAAGAAAAATAATTGCGGGTGGCCATTTGTATAATTAAGAATTGGAAGGTAAAGATTAAAAGCAACGACTTCATAAAAAAGTATCGTTAATTTTTGAAGAAGGAATTTTACTGGATACAGCTTGCAAGATTTCGTGTTGCTTGTAGATAAATGCAGTTGATATTTTAAAAAGTCCTGCAACTAGCAGATAAAATTGGTAGTTAACCTTTTCGATTGATCAGGCGTTGCTACAAATAGCGAATAACAAAAAGCACTTTCTATCCCTATATTTATTCGTAAACCTAGTTCGTTTATCGGGAGCAAAATTGCAAATTTTAGAAATTTATTTTACTTACAAAGTGATATTAATGAGGCCAATAATTATTACTGTTGTTGTTGCACCGCAGTAAAAATGGATACTGTTTTATAAAATCCTGCATCAGCCATTTTTTTAATTCGGGCAAGGCTCTAAAGTTTTCCTGCTTTAAAAAATCGATAAAGGGATAACGTATTTAATTTTCTGCAGGTGGGCCCATTGTTGCAGCGTTGACACCTCATCAGTATGCCAAATAATTGGAGTAGTAGTTACAGAAATGGTTGAGTCTATCCTTAGTTCTGTATGAGGCGCAACATTGGTAAAAGATCCAACCTCGTTGCCATAATAATCTTTGTAAATTTCAAGTAGAGGTTCGCCGCTTATTGAAATTTGCTGATTTTGCACCAACTGTTATTTATCCTTTACCCGGTCAAACATTATTTGATTGGCACTGACCCTAGCTGCCTCGGGTAAGCATACTTGGTAATGTGATGTATAATAAATTGCGATATTTTGATTATTATATTGTGTGATGATGGTTGTTTGGATAGATACTGTTAAAATAAAATCAGTAACTAAGAATAGGCAAAATATTGTTGATTGAGCGCATTGCCAATCTCGAATAATTTTTTTCGGAGGGTATTCTTGCCTTCCAATTTTTATCAGCTTACCAATTGTAGCGTCAAAAACTTATTCCAATCTTCCAGCATCTTTCCTTTAAGTACCCGGGGAAATTTATGCTGCCCGCCTTCCTTGCCTTTGGATTTCATAAAATCCATAAATGTTTTTTCAGATAGCACAGTAACAAATACCTCCATTAATGCATGTTTCCTTTCCACCTCATAATCATCATTTAGTTCCTTTAATTTGCTATCTATTAATTCACTTAATTCTTTTTCATTCACCTTGTCATCTGTCGCAACATACCAATGATGGGCAAAGAAATTTTGATGTGGTACACCAGCCACAGTAAATTCAGGGATAGAAATATTCAACTCTTCACTCACCATCTCTACTGCTTTGTTCATATTATCAACACTCAGATGCTCGCCAACTAAACTTAAAAAATGCTTGGTACGCCCGGTAATAATAATTTCACTTTTATCTTTATCAACCAGCTTTACCGTGTCGCCAATGGCATAGCGCCAGGTACCGGCGTTTGTACTTATTAATATAGCATATTCTTTATGCTCCTCTATTTCATGAATCATAAATGCTTCAGGATTGTCAACCATATTCCCCTCCGTATCAAAATTGATATCATCAAATGGAACAAACTCAAAAAATATGCTGCCATTTAATGCAAGGTGCATTCCTGTTGCGTCCTGGCGGTTTTGGTATGCAAGAAAACCTTCGCTTGCCAGGTAGGTTTCAATATAGGTAATGGGCTTACCCAATAATTTTGTAAATCCTTTTTTGTACGGTTCCATTGCCACACCGCCATGCACATAGAATGCAAGATTGGGCCACATTTCGTGGATATTATTAAGCTGGTAACGCTCAATAATTTTCTCCATACACAACTGCAGCCATGCAGGTACGCCCATTATAAAACCAATGTCCCAGTTAGGAGCATTCTCAACTATTTCTTCTAATTTTTTTGCCCAGTCTTTTTCTTTCGCAATTTTTTTACCTGGTTTGTACAATCCTAAACCCTGAAACCAGAAGGGGATATTTTTTTGTTGTATGCCGCTCAAATCGCCTGCATAATATGTAGGACCTTTTTCTAATTGAGTGCTGCCGCCCAGCATCAACCAACCTTTACCGACTGCACTTTTAGGTACATCGTCGTATTTTGCAAGGCTGATTAGCTGTCTGAAACTAGTAATGGTGTTACTCCTGATAAGGTCTTTGGTGATAGGTATAAATTTACTAGTAGCATCGCTGGTACCACTGCTAAGAGCAAAATATTTTATTACGCCAGGCCAGCAAACATCCGGCACTCCTTCCTTTGCTTTGTGCCACCACTCGCTATAAATTTTGCTGTAATTATAGGCTGGTACCAATTGCTGAAATTTTTTGCCGGGATGACGGCTCATTAATACTTCATCAAATCGGTACTGCTGGCCAAATTGAGTAAATCTTGCTTTGCGTAGTAACTTCTTAAGAACTCTTAATTGCAAACGTCTTGGATCGCTCACTTTAAGGCGAAGCGCTACAGCAATACTTTTGGGAAGTTTTAAATCAAAAATGGCCATATGCTGTTTCAATTATCAGCAACAGATAGGTATAGAAATCCTATAAAATTTGCTACTGAAAGGTTTTTGATATTGTTTGTCGTCATTTCTCAGGGACAGGACGCTAACAAATATAAATCACTGTTGCCAACAAGTATAGAAAAATATTGGAATGGTAATTAAACCGAATCACCAGTGAACCTGTGAAATTCGCAAAACAGAACTTTCATTAATGTTATAAAAAGTAGCATTGTCTTAAAAAAAATATGCAATGAACTTTTTTAAGCACAAAAAATAGCACATTAAAAAAAGTTTTGTAATAGGATAGTAGTTAAGTCTTGTTAAAATTTTTCTCTCTTCTATGTTGAGCAGGTTTACTAGTTTAGATGCCGACCTAAAGAATAAATCATTAGCAATAAAAAAAAGTCCATCCTGTTTTCTGCCAATCAGGGTTAAAATTGTAAAGCATTATATAAGTTGATTTTCTTAAACAAATGAAAATTGTTCATTTGCTTTTAAATGATTTATATCACCAGACAGCTCATCAATATTGAGTAGTTTTGAACACTAAAAAACAATTACTATATGAAAAAGATTTTTGTGTCCTTAGTGCTATGTATCAGCCTGCTAAAAGCAAGTGCCGATGAAGGAATGTGGCTCCCAATGCTGCTCGGTCAGCAGGTTTATAACGATATGGTTAAAAAAGGTTTAAAACTCACCAAAGAGCAACTCTATTCCGTTAACAAATCATCGCTAAAAGATGCCATCCTTTTTTTTGGAACCGGATGTACAGCAGAAGTTGTTAGCAGCGATGGACTGGTGTTTACCAATCACCATTGCGGCTACGATGCCATCGCTAACGCCAGCACAGTAGAGCATAATTATTTAAGAGATGGTTTTTATGCAATGAGCAAAGACCAGGAAATTCAGAGTAAACTCACCGTACAGTTTTTAGATAGAATAGTTGATGTAACCAACGAGGTGGAAGATGCTGTGAAAGGCCTTGACTGGACAGCAAGGGTAATGAAAATGCCGGATGTATTTAAGACCATTACAGATAAAGTTCTTGATAAAGAAAATGGACTAAATGGAAAAATTTACAGCATGTTTAAAGGCAACCAGTACTTAATGTATGTTTATAAAACATACAGAGATATTCGCCTTGTTGGTGCACCGCCGGAAAGCGTTGGAAAATTTGGTGGTGATACAGATAACTGGGAATGGCCCCGCCACACAGGCGACTTTTCTGTTTACAGAATATATGCCGGTAAAGATGGTAAGCCTGCAGATTTTAATAAAGATAATGTGCCTTTAAAACCCAAATATTTTTTGCCCATCAGTCTTAAGGGAATTAAAGATGGCGACTTTGCTATGATTTATGGCTATCCCGGCAGCACCAACCGATACGAAACAAGCTATGGCATAAAACTAAAAAGCGATATTGAAAATCCATCACTGGTAAACCTTAGAGCTGTAAGGCTTAAACTGATGTATGAGCAAATGATAAAAGACCCAGCCATAAAATTAAAACTAGGAAGTAACTATGCCTCTGTTGCCAATTACTGGAAATTTTTTGATGGCGAAACAAAGCAGTTGAAAAAATTTCATACCTACGAAGAGAAGCAGGCGTACGAAGAAAAATTTGCTGCATGGGCAAAAGGGAAACCCGAATATGAAAATTTGCTTACCGATTATGCAAAAAACTATGCAACATGGACGCCTTACAGCAAACACCGCCAGTACATTAATGAAGGTATATTGGGTTCCCCGTTGGCAGCTTTTGCGGCTACATTAATAAAGCTGGAAGCAGATTTGGTGAAAGCGGGCATATCATCTGCCGTAATTAAAACATCTGTTGAAGCTGCAACGGCTGCAAGAAAAACCTATTTAGAAAGTGCAGACCGGCCAAGCGATGAAAAAATTATTGCTGCTGTGTGCCGGATGTTTTACAATGACATTGATAAAAGCCAACACCCTATTGGCTTTTACGAAGCAATGAAAGCAACTTATGGAGATTTAAAAGAAGAGGACAGCTATAAAAAATGGGCAAAAGATTTGTTTGATAAAACAATGATTTTAGATGACAGCAAATGGATGGCCTTTGTTACCAACCCCGATGCCAATGTATTGCAAAGCGATCCGGCATTTATATATGCTGCCGGATTTGTAAAAAATTACAACAGCAAGTACGCACCCATTTACACTGCATTTACCAATAAAAATGCTGAGCTCGGCCGCAGCTATTTAAAAGGCATTAGAGAGATGAATCCGGCACTTGCTGCTAAAATGTATCCTGATGCCAACCTCAGCATGAGGGTGAGTTATGGCAATGTAAAAAGTTACAGGCCAAAAGATGGAGTTATCTACGATTACAGTTGCACCGGAAAAGGTATTCTGGAAAAATATATACCTGGTGATTATGAATTTGATTTGCCGGCCAAACAAATTGAACTGATGAAAAATAAAGATTACGGTCAATACATCGATAAAGGGAAAAATGACCTTGTTGTTACTTTTATTACCACCAATGATATTACAGGCGGTAACAGCGGCAGCCCCGTAATAGATGCCAACGGGAATTTATTGGGCCTTGCTTTTGATGGCAACTACGAAGCACTTAGCCATAAAATTGCATTCGACAAAGATTTAAACCGCACCATTTGTGTTGACATTCGCTATGTACTTTGGTGTATTGATAAACTAGGCGGTGCAGGTAATTTAATTAAAGAATTGAAATTAGTAAGGTAGTAAGGAAAGCAGGCTGATGGGTAGATTTATTACCGAAAAACTCATCAGTTCCGGATTCGGTTTTTGAAAGACATTTACGGGAAAGCCGGCAACGCTGGTAAATTTTTACTGGTAAAAAATTTCTAAATCAAGATTAAAATAACCCGGCTTCCGAACAAGTTGACCATTAAGATGTTTAAACTTTAACTTTACAAAAAAATTAAAAAATGAAAAAGATTTTGTTATTTTCAATACTCATATTTACAACTGTAATTATAGTGAATGCACAATCAAAAACGTCCATTAAAGGAGAGGAAGTGTCTTACACTTCTGCCGACGGCACCAACCTGAAAGGCTATGTGGCATACAATGCTAATTTAAAAGGAAAACGACCTGTAATTGTAGTAATACCAGAGTGGTGGGGTTGCGGCACTTATGTAAGAAAAAGAGCAGACATGCTTGCAAAATTGGGCTATATCGCCATTGCTGCAGATTTTTATGGAGAGGGTAAAATGGGAAACGATCCAAAAGAAGCCGGTGAATTGGCTGGTCCTTTTTATGGTAATCCGCAATTGGCCAAGGAAAGAATTGAAGCAGCAGTAAATAAAGTAAAAGAATTTCCGCAGGCAAATGCAACTAAAATGGCTTGTATCGGGTATTGCTTTGGTGGCTCTATGAGTTTATTTGCAGCAAAACTTGGGATGGATTTTAAAGGCGTGGTTAGTTTTCACGGAGGCCTTGCAGGTGTGCCGGCTACAAAAGGTACAACCAAAGCAAAAATATTGGTATGCCATGGTGCTGCTGATAAATTTGTAAGTCCGGAAGAAGTAAAAAATTTCCGTCACAACCTCGATTCAGTAAAAGTACCTTATACTTTTATTACTTATCCCAATGCAACGCATGCGTTCACCAATCCTGATGCAACCGCCGTTGGAAAGGAATTCAGTATGCCAATAGAATACAATGCAGCAGCCGATAAAAAGAGTTGGGCAGATATGAAGACGTTTTTTAAGACAATATTTTAATATTTCAATTTCATAAAAACACCCAATGAGGCAAATTAGCAAAGACTTTTATTCTTTGCTTTTTTGCTTCTTTGCGTGAAAAAAAATTACACCATACCATGGCAGAAGACTTATCAATTATTCAAGGCACAAAAGAAGAACAGTATAAAACTTTGTTGCCACAGATAAAAGCTTTAATAGAAGGCGAGCCTGATTTAATTGCTAATTTGGCAAATATTTGCGGCGCATTAAAGGAACAGTTTAATTGGCTTTGGGTGGGGTTTTATTTAGTGAAGAAAGGCGAATTGGTGTTGGGACCATTTCAAGGCCCTGTTGCCTGTACCCGAATTAGTAAAGGCCGCGGCGTATGTGGCGCAGCATGGCAGCAAGCCCAAACATTGGTAGTGCCCGATGTAGAAAAATTCCCAGGTCATATAGCCTGCAGCAGTTTATCTAAATCTGAAATAGTACTACCGCTATTCAACAACAATGAAATTACCGGCGTGCTGGATGTGGATAGCGTATTGCTAAATGATTTTGATGAAACGGATAAAAAATATTTAGAAGAAGTTGTAAGCTGGATTTTGTGGTAGAAATAACCAGGACTTTAATATTCCCTTCTGAAAGCATTTTTATCAACCATTAGCAGCAGGTGTATTTCTACTACTGTTTAAGATACTTCATCTAAACTTCTAACCTTCTAAACCACCTAAACACAGATAAAAGAATTTACACCATTTCATTACTAAACTATCAATGTGCCGCCTGCGGTGTTTGGGGCACGTTGTCTTTCCATCCCCATAAATACCTGCAGGCATAGGTTCTGTAAGGACTCCATTTGGCAGAGTGATACAGCATTTTCTCTTTCAATATTTTTTTGTTCGAGGTATCTAAATTGTACAATTTAGCCATGCTTTGTTGTATGCCCAAATCATCTAGTGCTAATATATCTTCCCTGCCAAGGGTAAACATCAGTATCATTTCAACCGTCCATTGGCCTACTCCTTTTATTTGTGATAAATACTTTATCAATTCTTCATTGCTCATTTTATCCAGCCGGGCATCTGTAATTTTTTCTTCCATAAAAAATGTACATACATTTTTTACATAGCTGGTTTTTGCATTGCTGAGACCAACGCCACGAAGGGTTTCAAACGGGGTATCTATAACCAGTTGCAACGTAGGTTTTGCTTTAGGATAAAGAGTTAAAAATCGTTTATAAATCACTTCCGCTACTTTGGTATTCAATTGCTGGCTCATAATAGAGGCACACAAATGAAGCCATACCGGTTTTCTTTTTTTTAAAATGTATGGCGCCTGCAGCTCAATAATTTTTTGTAGCTTTTTATCTTTACTAAGGTGAATAAGGTGTTGCATCGTTTAAACAAGTTGCAACATTTTTTACGGATGGCCAACTTTTTGGATGGTTGTAATATTTTATTAATGACTAACGGCAATTTTGTGTAACATCAGTCAAAGAATACAGTAGAGCCGTAGGCTCGATTCTGTTTTGAAACAACGGGTTTTAACCCGTTGCTACAAAAATTGGTGGCCGAGAGCCGTAGGTTCGGCACATGTAGTTGTGTATAATAGAATAATAATATGGGGCCACTTTATACCATATTACGGATCACCATTAATTTACATTAATATGGTTGAGTCTATTTCAATAAATTCACAAAACAATTTATTTTGTAATCAACCCGTCCGTATAAGAAAGTTGCAACATGGTACCCCGGGAATTTTAAAGGGCTGTTTTTACTCTCTCGAACATTTAAACTTTCAAGATAAAAGCCGGATGAATATTTTCATCATACAAAATAATAGTGCCACTTAATTTTACTTAGTAATTACTAAATGTTTATTTTCATTTTTTAAATAAAGCGCCATTGCTTTGCCATAAAAATTACAATTTCTGTATGAAAAAAAATTTGCTTGCTTTTGTAGCAGTCTGTCTGTCAGTATCTGTTGCTGCACAGGTACAGTTAGATCCGTTGTTTGAAAATCCTGCTGTACAGGAAATTAACCGGTTACCCATGCGTACCAATTACTTCCCTTACGAAAATGAGGCATTGGCGGCTAAAGGAGATACAACTAAATCTTCCCGTTATTTATCCATCAATGGAATGTGGAAATTCTTGTGGGTAAAAAGCCCTTCTTTACTGCCTAAAGATTTTTATTCATTGCAATACAATGCCAGTGCTTGGGGCGAATTTCCCGTGCCGGCTAACTGGGAATTTAAGGGATTTGGTATCCCTATTTATACCAATATACCGTATGAGTTTTCTCCTAAGCATCCTAACCCTCCCGATATCCCCGATAGCATCGATCAGCCAACTGCAGGCTATCGTAAAAGTTTTGTATTGCCGGTGCAATGGCAGGGCATGAAGGTATTCCTGCATTTAGGGGCTGTAAAATCAGCATTCCGGTTATATGTTAATGGTAAAGAAGTTGGGCTTGGTAAAGACAGTAAGCTGGAAAGCGAATTTGACTTAACCAATTATGTAACCAAAGGAGATAATTTAATTGCGCTGGAAGTGCGTCGCTGGACGGACGGCAGCTACCTCGAATGCCAGGATATGTGGCTCCTAAGTGGCATTACCCGTGATTGCTATTTGTATGCAAGGCCAATGGTACACTTGTATGATTTTTTTGCAAAACCAACGCTCACCAATAATTTTAAAGATGGTAACCTGCTGGTACAAGTACAGGCATGGAATGAATCCGCAGCAGCTCATAACAACTATGCCGTACAAATAAAATTAACTGACGGTAACGGTACTGTTTTTATAGATACGATGCAAAAAACCATCGGGTTAAAAAGAATTAATGGTAGTAAAACAGAATTGCACTTTCAGAATGCTTTAAGCGGAGCTAAGGCTTGGACTGCAGAAACACCTTTTTTATACAACCTGCAAATAAACCTGCTGGATGAGAATAACAAAGTAGTTGAAGCAATTAACAAGCATATAGGATTTAGAAATGTTGAAATTAAGAATGGCCAGTTGATGGTGAATGGTAAAGCCATTTATATAAAGGGTGTAAACAGGCACGAAACAGATCCTTTTACTGACCAGGTGTTAAGTCACCAAAGGATGTTGCAGGATATTACAGAGATGAAAAAAATGAACATCAATGCAGTGCGTAACAGTCATTATCCTGATGATGCTTACTGGTATGATCTCTGTAACCAATACGGTTTATACATGGTGGATGAAGCCAATATTGAATCGCATGGAATGGGGTATGATGTAGATAAAACACTGGCCAATAACCCGGAGTGGGAGCAGGCGCATTTGATCCGCATGAAGCGGATGGTATTAAGAGATAAAAATAATCCCTGCATCATAATGTGGAGCATGGGCAATGAGGCCGGCAATGGTAATAATTTTTACGAAGGATATCATTTAATAAGGGGAATGGATCCATCAAGACCTATACATTACGAAAGAGCAGAAATGGAATGGAACAGCGATGTGTACTGCCCCATGTATCCATCTCCTGATGAGTTGGTAAAGTATGCAAAATCTAACCCAACCAAGCCTTTAATCATGTGCGAATACGCCCATGCAATGGGAAATA
Organism: Chitinophagales bacterium; assembly: GCA_038320245.1. Classification (GTDB taxonomy): domain Bacteria; phylum Bacteroidota; class Bacteroidia; order Chitinophagales; family Chitinophagaceae; genus Ferruginibacter. Next base: position 10,605 of record JBBQEA010000145.1, read on the forward strand.
CCGATGGTAATTTTAAAGATTACTGGGATGTAATTGAAAGCTATCCTTCTTTACAGGGAGGTTTTATCTGGGATTGGGTAGACCAGGGAATATATCTTGAAAAAAATGGCAAAAAAATATGGGGTTACGGTGGCGATTGGGGCCCGCCGGGTACACCAAGTGATAATAATTTTTTATGCAATGGCCTGGTTAACCCCGTTCGTGAGTGGAATCCGCAGGCTTACGAAGTGCGCAAAGTTTACCAATATATAAAAATGAACTTGGGAGATGATAAAAAAACACTTGAAATAAAGAATACCTTTTTCTTTAAATCGCTGGATAATTTTTATTTCAGGTGGCAGTTACTGAAACAGGGAAAAGTAATAGCAACAGATTCAATTGCAACAATAAACATTAATGCCGGTGGAGCAGGTACTATTCAAATACCTTACCAGTTGCCAACCGATAACAACGAATATTATTTAAGGGTAACGGCCTTTACCAAAAACGATGAGGGCGTGCTAAAAGCCAATACAGCTCTGGCTTGGGATGAATTTAAATTATCGGAAAGAACAAATTTTATTTATAACCCTTCTGCCCAAAAAATTAACCAGGTAACTGCCGCCGACGGTTCCATCCAGTTACAGAATAAGAATTTTACCGCCATGTTTGATAAATCGGGCAACTTTATTTCGTATAAAGTGGGTAACAAAGAAGTGTTTAATTATGGACCGCAAATAAATTTTTGGCGCCCACCAAATGATAATGATTTTGGAGCATCACTCCAGTATAAATTAGAAGAATGGAAAAATGCGGGGGCAAAAGCCAGTTTCAAAACTATGCAAGCCGCACCTCAAAATGAAGCAGGTTGGCTTACTGTTACAATAGAAAAATCATTGTTAGATAATGATGCGTTGTTAACACAGGAGTTTGCATTTGACGGGCAAGGTGCCATAAAAGTTTCCAATACATTTAAGGCAGTAAAAGGAAAGCATGGTATGCTGTTTAAATTTGGTAACCACTTGAAATTACCGGTAGATTTTATTAACGTTGAGTGGTATGGCCGAGGACCGATTGAAAATTATTTCGACAGAAAAACTGCCGCATTTATAGGCGAATATAAAGGCGCTATCAAAGATCAGTATTTCCCCTACATCCGTCCACAGGAGAGTGGTAATAAAACCGACATACGCTGGGCAAAAATAACCAGGAAAGATGGCAGTGGTTTTATGATAGCTGCTACAGATACCGTACTCAATGTAAATGTAATACCTTACGCACCAGCTCAGTTATACGCCGGCACACAAAAAAAGCAGGAACACAGTGGCGAACTGGAGCCAGATAAAAACGTACATCTCGATATTGATTTACAGCAAATGGGCGTAGGTGGTATTAACAGCTGGAGTGAGTGGCCGCTGGAAAAATACAGGCTGCCTTACAAAAACTATTCATACAGTTATTTAATAATCCCTATCAAAAAGTAGCATCTCTTTTAATAAATTGTAAAGGCTATAAAACCAGTTTTCTTCAACTGATTTTATAGCCTTTTTTTGTAAAAGATTACCCTATAACTTTCAAAACATCACAAAAAAATAATGGCCAGAGATAAAAATCTCCGGCCTTGCTTACCTCTGAAACCACAAGAAAAAGTTGAGGATAACCAATATATTTATGACCCTATTTATAAATTAATAACTAACTGGTTGCTCGAAAGGAGATTGGATGATGAGTGGGGGTTTTCTTACGCTGGCAGAAAACGGGGGCGTTCATTTCGTTGGTAAAGATAATATCTTTATTGAATAAATATAATTTTTTTTACCTGTTACAATGAAAATAGGAGTTTTTTTGATGGCTGATTATCAAATATTTAGCTGGTTAGAAACACCCCGCATTTAAAATCTGTTTTATTTTTTAACAGATTTATGACAAAATTGCCTGGGATTATCAGGGCATCAATGACTTCTCCACCTACCGGCCTGCATCGCCGTTTAATGTAATATAAAACTACTGAACGCTTAAACAACAAACGAAAACAACCGGCAGATGCTGCTACATCCCATAGCAATCAGATTTAAAAACTAATAAGCGTTAGTTTTGCAGCTATTATGGCAAAGATTAAAACAGAAAATAACGGCACTAAAAAAGCTGTGATAGTACAACATGCCGCCATGCTTTTTAAATCGAAGAGTTATTCAGCTTCGTCTATGAGAGACCTGGCAGAACGGGTGGGTGTAGAAGCGCCAAGTCTTTACAATCATATTGGTTCTAAAAGTGAATTGTTGCAGGCAATTTGTTTTAAAGTGGGCAATACTTTTATTGAACAGATAGAACAAATAACCAACAGCCAATATTCAATCGTACATAAAATAGAAACAATCATTCGGTTTCATATCAGTATGATGGCAGAAAATTTTGATGAAATATATGTTGCCAATCATGAGTGGAAACATTTAAAGGAACCATACCTCAGCGATTTTTTAAACATCCGGCGTAACTACGAAAAAAGCCTGGTACAGTTAATTACAACAGGAATTGAAAACAAGGAGCTGCAACCCATTAACCCCTACGTTGCAGTATTAACAATACTTTCGGCAGTACGTGGGCTGGAGTTTTGGCAACGGAATAAAAAAAATATTTCTAAACAGGAGCTGGAAAACCACATGGTTAACCTGCTATTAAATGGCATAGTAAAATAATTGTATGGCAATTCACTTTCATTCTTTAAAGATTAAAAAAATCACCCCTCAAACAGCCGGTTGTGTTACACTTACTTTTGATGTTCCCGAAGCGCTGGCAACTGAATTTAATTTTATTCAGGGACAAAACCTTACCCTTAAAACCAATATTAACGGAGCGGAAATACGGCGGTCATATTCCAT